>JAEURB010000080.1 GCA_016788435.1 Anaerolineae bacterium
GAAAACGTCGCTCTGGTTGAGCAGCAGGGTGGGCAGATACGGTTCGAGCGGATAGTCGCCGGGCGGCAGGATGGCGGCTGGTCCGTTCCAGCGCGGGCCATGCGACAGCGCCCCGGCTCCGCCTTCAGGCAGCAGGGCGCGCGCGCCATCCATGCCATCGTCCATCAAGAGCGCCACCGCCAGCGGCACGGCTGAATCGGCCTCGCCGGAGCGCAGGATCAGCGGCAGGCGCGAAACTGAACCGTCCGCCAGTTGCAGCAGCGGCGCATATAAGCCGTCCACCAGATCTTCCGGCGGCGCGCCTGCAAACCGCAGGGTGAAGCGCGATCCGCCATCGGGCTGCGCCGTGACCGACTCAAGCGTCATGCGGCCGAGCGGGATGGGCGCCGCCATGCCGTCGAGCGCGAGACCGGATGCTGTGAGTTCGGCCACCCACCCGCTGCTGCCATCCACGCTGGTGGGCGACCACTGGCCGTCCACCTGCTGCGCGACCGGTTGCAAGGCGAGGCTGGCTTCGAACGGCGGCGATTCGCTGGCGCTGACATCCAGCGTGAGTGTCCATGCTTCGCCCGCTTCCAGCATCGCCCCTGAGGCGGATCCGTCCGCCGTCCAGCGTTCGCCGTTGTAGAGCCCGGCCAGCCCAAAGCCGTCATCCGGCGCGGGCGCGTTGACGATGACGCCGATATCGCCGGGCAAGCCAGCGGGGAACGTGGCACCGTTAGGCGGAAAATCATTGTCGCCCTGAATCAGGAACGGATTACCGGACACGCCGGGGATGCGGGTATTGAACGCGCCGGTGAAGCTGGCCTGCCGGAAGACGGTTTCGCCGCTGAACAGGTTCTTGATGCCAACGACCGCGCCAGGGAACACGCTGCTGGTTTCGCCTTCGACGTGAACGAAGCCCTCGTCATCTGGCCCGGACAGCGTGATGCGATCCGCGCGCGGCGGCTCGTCGCGCTCGAGCGGCGCAGTTTGCCCCCACACGAGCGCGAAGACGCCCGGCAGCAGAAGGAAAAGCAAGGCAAAGGCGGCGCAGCGGCGCAAATCATCCCCTGTATGTAACCCGGACTCACCAGCAGTCAGTATAGAAACGGGGAGCAGGCGAGTCAATCAAAGTCGAAAGTTGAAAGTTGAAAGAAGTAGAAAGTGCAAAGTAAAAAGCAGAAAGTGAGGCCTGCTGTGAAATCAACCTGCGCGCGATGAGAGAGGGTGGGATTTGTCATCGCCTGAGCCTGATGGTGGTTAACAAAATTGCGCGGTGTACCAACAGGGAGCATCAGGCTTATTGCTGAGCCCCGTGAACGGTCCTTTTAAGCCTGCTTCAGCAGGCGCAGCTATAGCCCGACGGCTTCAGCCTCGGGCGACGCCAGGCATCCTTTCTCTCAACTACACCCCATTCGCATGCCTCTCAATTCACATCAGGCGTTGCTTTGTACTTTCTGCTTTTCACTTTGTACTTCTTCTCAACTCATCTTCCGGCCCGGTTGGAAAAGCCGTTTTCCGCGGCACAATAGGGCCATTCCTATTGCACAGCAAAGGACTGCCTCATGCCTTATACCATTGGCGTTGACTTCGGAACCGAGTCTGGCCGGGCCTTGCTGGTGGACGTAGCGGACGGGCGCGAAATCGCCACCGCCGTCTTCCCCTACCCGCATGGCGTCATAGACCAGCACCTGCCCGGCAGCAGCAAGCCCCTTCCGCCGGACTGGGCGCTTCAAGACCCGCGCGATTATCTCGACGTGTTCCGGCACACCATCCCGGCGGTGCTGAAGGAAAGCGGCGCGGACCCCCGCGACGTGATCGGCCTCGGCGTGGACTTCACCTCGTGCACGATCCTGCCCACCAAGGCCGACGGAACGCCGCTGTGTGTTCTGCCCGAATACCGCGACCAGCCGCACGCCTGGGTGAAACTGTGGAAGCACCATGCCAGCCAGCCGCAGGCCGACCAGATCACCGAGACGGCCCGGCGGATGAACCAGCCGTGGCTGAACCGCTACGGCGGCAAGATTTCGTCGGAATGGTTGTTCAGCAAGGCGCTGCAAATATTGCAGGAAGCGCCCGAAGTCTATGCAGCGACCGAACGCATCATCGAGGCCGGCGACTGGGTCATCTGGCAGTTGACCGGCGTCGAGACGCGCAGCGCCTGCATGGCCGGCTACAAGGCGCTGGTGCAGGACGGCCACTATCCGCCGAGCGAGTATTTCGCCGCGCTCGATCCCCGCTTCGCCGATGTGGTCGAAACGCGGATGCAGACGCAGTTCGCCAAACTGGGCGATGCAGCCGGTGGCCTGACCGCCGGATGGGCCGCCCTCACCGGCCTGCGCGAAGGGCTGCCAGTAGCCGTGGCCATCATTGACGCCCACGTGGCCAACCCCGCCGTCAAAGCGACCAAACCCGGCCAGATGGTCATGATCATGGGTACCTCCACCTGCCAGATCATGAGCAGTGACCAGTTGAGCGAAGTAGATGGCATGGCCGGTGTGGTAATGGGCGGCATCGTACCCGGCCTGTATGGCTATGAGGCGGGGCAGGCTGGCGTCGGCGACATCTTCGCCTGGTTCGTCAATCATGCCGTGCCGCCGGAAGTTCACGCAGCGGCACAGGCCGCCGGGCTGAACCTGCACGAGTACCTCGAACGCGAGGCGGCCCTGCAGAAGCCGGGCGAACACGGCCTGATCGCGCTGGACTGGTGGAACGGCAACCGTTCGACGCTGGTGGACGCCAACCTGAGCGGCCTGCTGGTGGGCCTGACGCTCGGCACGCGCGCCCCGGATATCTACCGCGCGTTAATCGAAGCGACCGCCTACGGCACACGCGCCATCATCGAGGCCTTCGAGGCGCGCGGCGTCGCCGTCACCGAGCTGATCGCGGCGGGCGGCCTGCCGGAGAAGAATGCCCTGCTGCGCCAGATTTACGCCGATGTGACCGGGCGCACGCTGCGGCTGGCCGGTTCGGCGCAAACGCCGGCGCTCGGCGCGGCCATTTTCGCGGCGCTGGCGGCCGGGGCCTATCCCAACATGGACGCCGCCGCCGAAGCGATGGGCAAGCTCAAGGACGAGGTCGTGACGCCGATTCCCGCCCATCAGGCGGTTTACGACGCGCTCTACGCCGACTACAAAACGCTCTACGACTATTTCGGGCGCGGCGCGAACGACGTGATGAAGCGGCTGAAGGCCATCCGGCGCGAGGCGCGGGGCGGGATGGAATAATCCAACCTACAGCCCAACCAGCTGGCGTGGCCGGGGCGGGAACTCACTCCGGCAGCGACCGCGCCAGCCGGTCCGTGGTAGCAGCCTGCCAGTCGAGCGTGCAGCCGTGTTCGACCGAACCGAAGAAGACGCTGGAGGGGATGGTGGCGTTCAGCGTGTCCAGCAGAGCGCGCGCCTGAAGGCGGTCGGCGGCGAAGGCACACGGGGACTCGGCAATCAGCGTAGCCGCCTCAATGGCGTACTCAGCTTCCCCGCTGGCAACTTCGACACGGGCGCAGGCCAGCAGCGCGCTCATCACAAATGGCGGGGCTATCATGGAATAAGCTTTGTCGAGTGCTGTCAGGGCAACCGAACGCGCTTCAGTGGTATCGCCCGCATCGAGCAGTGCGCACACCAGCAGCCCCCGCGCCTGGAGCGGCGTGAACCGGTCCTCCCACCCGGCGGCGATAGGCTCGATGCCGCCGCTGTCAACCACCTCCAGCGTAGCGCGCAACTCACTCGCGGCGCCTGAGGGATCGCCGCTGCGCCGGGCCAGTTCCGCGCGCACCATACGTGTGACGGCCTCGATCACCGGATCGCCGTCCGCTGCCAGCGCCTCCAGATCGGCAGACACCGCGCTGACCTCGCGGCGTTCACCGCGGGCAAAGGCCCCGTACGCTTCGGTGGCCAACGCGAAATGAACCTTGTGCCGCTCGCCGGTTTCTGCGGCTAAGGACTGCATTTCGCGCACCAGTGCACTCACCTCATCCCACTGGCCCAACGAGAAGGCCAGACGCACCCGATAGAGCAGGTATATTTGCGTCCACAGCGGATTGGCGCGGCGGGTGAAGCGGCTTTCGCCCTCTGCGAACAGCGGCCGCGCGCGCTCGAACTCGCCCTTGCGCAAAAAGACTTCGCCAAGATCTTCGTAGCCGATGAACACGAACGGCAGGATCTCGCGGCGAATGGTTAGCGAGGCTTCCATGAGGGTCTGTGCCGAGTCCAGCATTCCCCAGTTCATATGCTGCAAGGCCAGGTTGTTCAGGGAATTGCATTCGCGCTTGCGATCCCCGCCCGTTCGGGCCGCAGCCAGACACTGGGCAAAATACGCGGCGCACTCCGCCCGGTTGCCAAGAGCAGCCTCCAACATGCCGAGGATGTTGAGTGCGTAGGACTGAAGCAGAACGTCGCCGAGGCTGTTCGCCAGAGACAACGCCTCCACTGCGCGTTGTCTCGCCAATAAATCCGCGTCACGGCCTCCAGCAAACGCCCCCGTCCAGGACAGAGTCACCAGCATATAGGCCTCCGCCCAACCGTCACCAACCTCCCGGAAGCGGCGCAGCGCCTCGTCAAGATACGGATCGCGGTCAGATGCCTCCTCGAACGGCAGGCGGTTTCCGCGCATGAGGTACCAGAAGGCGATTGCGCCGGGGTTACTCCCACGTTCGACAAGCGGCCTGCAGGTTTCCAGCAGTTCATCCCGTTGAAGATCCCACATCGAGTACTGCTGCGCGGCGATACAGGTAAGCAGCACTCCCAGCGCGCCATCGCGTTCCTTACTGTCAGGCAAGGCGCTCAGCCGGGACGTGACTTCCTCCAACATGTTCTTGCCCGCCACGATGCGCGAATGCCGGTCGTGATACAGCCACAGCGTTTTCCAGGTGGGCGTGATCCATTCCGGGTGATTGTGTTCAGCGGCCCACAGCAGCGCCGCGCGCAGGTTGGGCCAGTCGGCATCTATCGCATCGAGCGCAGCGGCCGGGTTGGGCCCGCAGATCCCGGACTCCATGCGCGTGGCCCAGCTCAGATAGTGCCAGCTATGCGCCTTCTGCAGCGCCTCTGCCTCGCCGGTAGTGGCGAGATGCTCGGCGGCAAACTGGCGCAGTAGTTCGTGAATGGCGTAACGGCCGCCCTTGTCCGTCCAGATCAGCGCCTTGGTCACCAGCCCGGCCAGCGTGTGCAGTGTCGCGCCAGCCACTTCAACGGCGGCCCCGCGCGTGAAACCACCGTGGAAAACCGACAGCCGGGCGAACGTTCGCTGCTCACCGGCGCCCAACCGGTCCCACGCTGATTCGAACACGATCCGCACACTGCGCTGGCGTTCGGGCAGATCGCCGTATTCGGCGGCCAGAAACTCGCTGCTGGCGCGGATTTCGAGGGCGATCTCGGCAGGAGGCAGCATCTCGGCCCACGAGGCGGCCAGCACAATTGCCAGCGGCATCCCCTCAACCAGCCGGCAGATTTCCGCGATATGGCGCAGGTTGGCTTCATCCACCATGAAGCCATAGCGCACGCGCCGCGCCCGCTCGATGAACAATTGCATGGACTCGCTGATGGCGGGTGGCCCGCTCCCCTCCGGCGGGGCCTCCATGCTACCCAGCGCGTAAACGGTTTCGCCTTCCAGATGCAGCCGCTCACGCGACGTGATCAAAGCCCGCGAAAGAGGGGCGGCGGCCAACAGTTCTGCGACCTGTGGCGCGGCGCTGATCACCGTTTCGAAGTTGTCGAGGAGGAGGAGCAGCCGCCGCGAGGCGCAGTACTGCACGACCTGCTCCCACAGCGGTCTCTCCGGCGCGATCAGTATGCCCAGCGCCTGCAAAACGGCCTCTGGAAATTGCGCGGGCGAAGAGGCGGCCAGCGGGACAAAGACCACCCCATCGGGATAGTGAGGAATGGCCAGGCGGGCCGCTTCTACAGCCAGTCGCGTTTTGCCCATGCCGCCCGGCGCGACGAGGCTGATAAGCGGGTGATGTAGTTCAGTCAAGAGCACCATCACATCAGCCAGCTCACGTTCGCGCCCGATGAAGGGCAGGCCGATCGAGGGCAGACTGCGCACTGGCGGTTCCGCCGCTGGAGCGGGGGCCGTCTCAAGAATCGCCGGGTGATCAGCGCTTTCCGTCCGTTCGCTCGTCAGACCCAATCCCCCGGCGCGTTCCACGGCCTCGTCGCGGCTGTGCGCGTCCAGCTTGCTGTAAATCTGCTTGACGTACCACTTCACCGTGCCAGCCGACAGCACCAGATGATCGGCGATATCGGCATTGTCGCGCCCCTGCGCCATCAGATTGAGGACATCGAGTTCGCGCTCGGTCAGCGGGTCAATCAGCGGCTGCGGGCGCGCGGCCGGCGCGGCGGCAGCGCGCAGCGCCGCCACAAAACGGCGGCAATCGGCATAGCGGTGATCCGGCTGGCTGGCCGTTGCGGCTTGCAGCACGGCAGCGAGCGCGGCCGGCAGCCCCGAGCGAAGCGAACGGATTGGTGGCAGCGATTCCCCGGCCGGATCGGGCGCTGTTCCGGTGAGGACTTCGCAGGCCAGCACGCCAAGACTGTACAAATCGGAGCTGGCGCTGGCTGGCCGGCCGGCCCGCTGCTCTGGCGCGCGGTACGGGTCAGGCGTTTCATCGGTGGCGGCACCCATCGTCCGCGCGATCACGAAGCCCGCCAGAAAGGCGTTGTTCTGCTCGTCCAGCAGCACGACTTCCGGTGCGACCCGCAGGTGCAGCAAGCCAGATTGATGGGCGGCATCGAGGGCCAAACCCACCTGTTCGATGAGGCGCAGCGCAGCATCCAGCGGCCACGGGCCCGGCATGAGCGCATCGCGCAGCGTGCGCGGCAGGTAACGCGCCACCAGATAGGCACCGGTTTCATCTTGCCAGGCGTCGTACAGGGGCAAAATATGCGGGTGTTCCAAACGCGCAGCCCGCAGCGCTTCAGCCTCGAAACGGGCCGCGAAGCCGGGTGTTCCCGATATCTCAGGCGGAATGACACGTACCAGTACTGGCCGCCGTACCGAGGGCTGCCAGGCACGATAGACGGTGCCGGGCAAACCTGCCACGACAAGCTCGCGCAGTTCGTAGCCTTTGACCACGCGCGGTGCGCCAACCGCCATCGCCGGGCCGTCCTTTCAAGATGAACAAGGCCCGCCACTTTCATTATAGGGCGTTTTATATGTGCCAGTATCATCCAGCCTGCGCGAATCACCCCTGTGAGGGGGAGTAATTCCCCTCTTCCACGCCTTATGGTAGGTGCATGAGGATGAATGGGGGAAGGCGCGATGAACACTCAGATTCGGTTCACCACGGTTGAGGTGCGCGAAAACCGGCTGCATATGCAGGCGTTGAAGCAGCAGGCGGAACAGGATGCTTTGGCCGAATCACAGCCCGGCGCTCCGCCGCTCCAGATGCACTTCGACGGTATATGGCACAGCTTGCACGCTGTCCGGCACGGCCTGTGGGTGGCGGGTGATGAACTGGCGCTGGAACTCGGCGACATGCTGCACGGCCACCGCCCGCACCTGCATCATCACGCGCATTAGTTGCGCGCAATCAGAATTACCGCATACTGATGGTAGCGCCGTGTGTCTCTTTCAGGCGGTTGAGCCATGACCCGACCGTATCATCCGCGCCAGTACGACCGCCGTTCGCTGCATCGCAAACGCAAGCATGACGACGAAATCCTCCCTGAATCCGTGAGCGCGCAGCAGGCGGCCGCGCAGCCGTCGCTGGTGAGCTTGCAGCGCCAGTTGGGCAACGCGGGCGTGCAGCGCCTGCTGCGTTCAGGCGGCATCCAGCAGGTCGCCGGTGCGGACATGGTGCATCGCAAGGGCTGCGGCTGCGCGGCCTGCGCCGGGCAGATCGAGCACATCCAGCGCGCTCCCGCCCAGCAGATTCAGCGCTTCTGGGGCGATGACGAGGATGACGGCGGCAGTGTGTGGGATTCAGTGACCGACGCCGCCGGCAGCGCGTGGGACAGCGCCAGCGGGGCGGTGAGCGATGCCGCCAGCAGTGTCAGCGACACGGCCTCCAGCGCGTGGGGCTCGGTTTCGGATGCGGCGGGCAGCGCGTGGGACAGCGCCAGCGGTGCGGCGAGTGACGTTGCCAGCGGCGTGAGCGATGCCGCCTCCAGCGCGTGGGGCGCAGTCAGCGGTGCGGCTTCCAGCGCATGGGACGCGGCGGGCGACGCGGCTTCCAGCGCGTGGGGCGCGGTCAGTGACGCCGCCGGAAGCGCGTGGGGGGCTATCAGCGAGGCCGCCGGGGAGGCCGGCAATACGTTCGGGGGCCTGTTCGGCGACGAGGCAAGCAGCGAGAGCGAAACGGAAGACGAGGAAGACCTGCCGACCAGCGGCTCGGTGGACGCCATCAAGGGCAGCAAGGTGGGTATGGGCGGCGGCTGTGACCTGCCCTACGGCACGCCGCATCCGCGCTTCTTCCGGCCTTCTGCCCGCCAGCGTGCGGCCCAGCGCAAGCCGGCCGCCCCTGGCCGCCCGTTCAAGGTCAACGCCAACATCACGATGGTCGAGCACACGGGCAACGAAGCGCCGGTCGAATCGAGCTTCGTGGCCTATGACATGCCAACGTCGTTCAAGGTGGGCAGCAACCTCGATTTCGGCTCGCAAACCGAAGCGGGCGGCATCGGCATCCCCGGCGACGCCTTCGGCTACTCCGCGCCCACCATCACCGTGGACAACATCAAGTGGACGCTTGACCCGTCGAGCGCGACCATCGGCATCACGGCGCGCATTCACGTGTGGGTGAACTGGGCCATCCGCTCGAACAGCAAGACCGACATCAACAGCGGCGACGAAGACACGATCAACGCCAACAACTGGGAATATGTGATCAAGGACCTGCGGCCGGATACCGGCGGCGGCCAGCCCGCGCGCGGCGTGTTCTATTCCTCGACCACCACCGTCAAGCACGAGCTGTACCACGCCAAGGAATACATCGCCAGCGCGCAGGGGCAGATACCGGCGATGGCGGCTTATCTGGCCGGGAAGACGGTCAATCTGCCGGAAGACAAGAGCAGCAATTACCCCTCGGTGATCGGCGGGCAGGTGTCTACGATGATGGGCGAAGTGCGCGACAAGGTCGAGAAGGCCGTGCGCGACAAGTACAACGGCGGCGGCGAAGACCGCGCCTACGGCGATGGCAAGGGCGATTACAACGCCATCATCGCCAACATCGAGAAGCGCGCCAAGGCCAAAGGCTGGCCGAAGAATATGGTCACGCCGTAAGGCAGCGGCCTTGTACGGGCACGATGCATCGTGCCCCTACCGAAAGCAACCTCACCCCCCGGCCCGTCTCAACTGCAACCTCACCCCCCGGCCCCCTCTCCGAAAAGCTGTATTGACCGGGCACATAGGTAACACAATGTTCGGAGACATGGAACTCATTGAAACTTTTGGAGAAGGAAGAAAGATAGTGCACCATGGGCACTATCCCGCGGAGTGTAACCGAAGCCCAGTTCGAATTGCATATTCGTCCGTATCTCAGTCAGGCCAAACGAGGGTACGTGAGCAGGATACCGCTGTACCGCATCTTCAACTACATCCTGTACCAGCTGCACACGGGGTGCCAATGGGCGCAGCTGCCGGTCATGTCCAGCGCTGAGAGCGCCCCCAAAAAGAAATCAGCTGGAGCGCGGTCTACCATCACTTCCGCAAGTGGAGCAGGGACGGCAGCTTCGAGCGTGTGTGGCAGGGTAGCATCGTGACGATCCGCCAGCAGGTGGACACCACACACCTCAATCTCGACGGAAGTCATGCGCTGGCCAAGAAAGGCGGCGAAGCGGTCGCTTACCAAAGGCGCAAACGCGCCAAGACCTCCAATGTCCTGCCCATCAGCGACGCCCATGGCTACATCGTCGCCTCGACGGGCATTGTGGCGGGCAATCATCACGACGCGTATCAACTCCCTCAGCATCTGGAAGCGGCCATCCTCGACCTGCGCCGCCTGGGGTTTTCCCTGCGCGACACCTATCTCAATGGCGATGCTGCCTTCGACACGCGGGCTGCTCGGCGTGTCTGTTTCCGCTACGGCCTGCGTCCCAATTTCCCTGAAAACGAGCGTAATCGACGCTCCCCAAAACGCGGACGCAAGCGCCAGTTCCACCCGGCCATCTATCGCTTACGCTTCGAATCTGAGCGCACCTTCGCCTGGATCGACAGCTTTCGCAGCGTCCTCATCCGCTTTGACCGTCAAGCCGCCCATTTCCTCGGCAAGCATTTCGTGATCTACACCCTCATCAATCTTCGCTCACTTCTCGCGCCATAAGTTTCAATGGGTTC
>JAEURB010000082.1 GCA_016788435.1 Anaerolineae bacterium
ACTACCCCGCGTGCGCCCTCCACCAGCCAGCTCGTCACATACAGCTGAATGTTGTCTGGCGTGGTCAGATACTGCATTTCCTTGGCTGGTATCATGGCCTGGTTTCGATTTTCAGTACAAAGCAGAAAGTAGAAAGTATAGAGTGGAAAGTACAAAGTACAGAGTGGAAAGATGGTGGGGAATTGCTTTCCAGGTCTAATCGAGATACCGGGGGCCACTCTCAGGTGCCCGATTCTGCGTTTCTTCTCAGGGCTTACGCAAGGGGCTGATGACGATTTAGCAAATACTGATGGATTTAAGCGGGCGCATCACGATGCGCCCCTACACCATCGCCCTCAAAACGGCGCGTTTTTCCCACGCAAGCGGGGAGAGGGGGCAGGGGGTGAGGGGTGGATATGCGATCTGCCACCCTGTTTTCTTAATCTTCATCAGCCCCTCGTGAACGTCTTGACTTTCGACTTTCAACTCGTAACTTTCAACTCGTAACTCGCAACTTCCTACAACGACACCGGGTCGTCTACGCGCAGCCAGGTGCGGCCGATGCGGAACAGGACGCCGGGGCGCAGGCTGGTGCGGCTTCTAATCGGGTCGCGGTCGCGCTCGACGAACGTCCCGTTGCGGCTCTGTGCGTCTTCCAGAAAGAAGGCTAGCACAACCGGTTCCGGAACAGACTCGCTGGCGGTCACCAATTGCAGCTTCACGATCAGGCGGGCATGCAGCCGTGACGCCTGGCTGTCGAACGGGAGCTGGATTTCGCATTGTTCGCGGCGGCCGATACGCAGCGTCATGTCTTTGCCCGGCTCCGGCTGGTCGAAGCTCAGCGTTTTGCCATCCAGCGGGCCGCTCATGTAAGTCACACTGAATTCGCTGTTCATCGCTCAATCCTCGTTCCCGGCGCTGTCGCGCGCGAACGCCAGCTTGTTCACAGTTGGCTGGTGATCCGGCTCCAGCGCCAGGGCACGCTCGTAGGCCATCACCGCGCGTTCGCAGGCGTCGAGCAGCATCAGCGCATCGCCGTAATTGCGCCAGAACCACACGTCCTTCGGGCTGTAGCGCACGGCTTCGGTGAAGGCTTCCGCCGCTTCATCCGCCTGATTGAGCGCCATGCAGGCCAGCCCGAGGCCGTTCCAGGCCCAACCGTAATGTGGATCGAGCGCCACCGCCTGCCGGTAACTCTCGACGGCCTCGCGGAACCGGCTCAGGCGGCGCTGCGCCTGGCCCAGCCGCGCCCAGGCGGCTGCGCTGTCTGGCACAGCCCGCGTTCCCGCTTCGGCCGCCGCCAGCGCATCCGTTTTGCGGCCCAGTTCCAGCAGCAAATCCACCAGGCTGTGAGTGTACCAGATGACCTTCGAGTCCTCTTGAACAGCGCGCTCGAAGCTGGCCAGCGCCTCCTCGCGGCGGCCGAGATCCTGCAGCGTTTGGCCGCGTCCATGCCAGGCCCAGGCGTAATGCGGGTCGAGCGCCAGCGCCTGATCATACGCCGCCAGCGCATCGGCCAGTTGTGACTGGCGGCGCCGAGCCTGGCCGAGCTTGGCCCAGCTTTCGGCATGACCGGGCTGCATGGCAAGCGCGCGCTCAAGGGCGGTGGCGGCCTCGGCGTAGCGGTGCAGCGCGGCCAGCGCATCCCCCAGGTTGTACCAATGCCACACGCTGTCGGGGTCAAGGGTGGACGCCTTCTGGAAGGCCGCCAGCGCTTCGGTCGGTTCGTCGAGCGTCAGCAGCGCCAGCCCGCGTACGTTCCACGCCCAAGCATAGTTCGGGTCCAGTTCAAGCGCGCGGTCACAGGCGCGGGCGGCTTCATCGGCGCGGCCCAGCCGGCGCAGGGCATGGCCCAGCTTGGCCCAGGCGTACGGCGAACGCGGATGATCGGCCAGATAGCGTTCGAGGACGTCGGCCGCATCCTGAAAGCGCTTCTGCGCCAGCAGCAGGTCCGCCTGCTCAAACACCAGCGCCGGTTCGCCCCTGGCGGGTTCGCCAGCCCGGCTGAATGCCGCCAGGGCCTCCTCCTCCCGGCCCAAAGCGCGCAGCGTCAGGCCAAGCTCATTCCAGGCCCAGCTTGCGCCGGGGTCGAGCGCCGTCGCGGATTCCAGCTCCACCCGCGCCGCCTCCAAATCCCCCGACTGTCGCAGCGCCGTTCCCAGCAGCGCGCGGCTCTTGGCGTGCGACGGCAGCAGCGTCAGCGCCTGGCGCAGCACGTCCTGCGCGGCCTCCAGGCGGCCCATCGCCACCAGCACACTGCCCTGGTTGTAGCACGGCCACACGTCACGCGGGGCCAGCGCCGCCGCCCGCTGGTAGGCAGCCAGCGCTTCCTGAAAGCGGCCCAACTGCTCGAGCACGATACCCTTGCCATTGCAGGCCCACGCCGAGTCGCCGTGCAGCGCCAGCGAGCGGTTGTAGGCGTTCAACGACTCTTCGAAGCGTTTGAGATAGCGCAGCGCCTGCCCCATCTTGGCCCAACTGAAGGCGTGCGTGGAATCGACGCGAACCGCCTCGCGGCCGGCTTCGACGGCGTCTTCGTAATGGCCCAAACTCACCAGCGTGTCGGTGAGGTTGTACCAATGCCAGACGATTTCGGGCTGATAGCGAGCGGCCCGCTTGAAGCACAGCAGGGCTTCGGCTGGTTGACCGAGCGCGCGCAGCGCCAGGCCGCAGCCGTTGTGCGCCCAGCCATAGGCCGGATCAAGCTCGGTCGCCCGGCGGTAGGCCTCGACTGCCGCGCGCAGGTGGCCGAGCGTGCGTTCCAACTGGCCCAGCCGCCCCCAGCTTGGCGCGTGTTCAGGGTCGGCTTCCAGGGCGCGCTGCAGTGCGGCCAGCGCTTCCTCGTTGCGGCCCATCGTCCGCAGCACCTCGGCCTGGTTCATCCAGTTCCACACATCGTCCGGCGCGATCTGCGTGGCCGCGCGGTGGCAGGCGAGCGCTTCTTCGGTGCGGCCGAGCCGTTCCAGCACGACGCCTTTCCCCTTCCACGCCCAGGCGTAGGCGGG
>JAEURB010000096.1 GCA_016788435.1 Anaerolineae bacterium
TGGCATGACCAGTGTGACCTGCTCGACGCGAAGCTGCGTGCCGTACTTCGACTCTTCCCACTGGCCGATGAATTCGAAGCGCTGCCCCGGATTGACCTCGGGCATCGTGCCGACGATGGTGAGCGTGCCGTCCCGCGCAACCTGCTTCGGGAACTTGCCCTCCGGCTTGATCTTGATGACGCTGTAGCCGTTGTCAGGGTTATAGAAAGTCACGCGCTCGACAGCGCCGGTGATCGTCTCGCGATTGAACATCTATGGAACATCCGTTCACTACGCAGTACATCTTACACTGGAATACAGCCGGTGTCTTGTGGTACTGTCCCGCTTTTCGTGGACGGGAACATCAGCGGCTTTCATGACGGAAGCCAGAGGGAAATCACGATATGTTCGGGCGCGCAAGCGGTATTCTGCTGCACCCCACCTCGCTGCCGGGGCGCTATGGCATTGGCGATCTGGGTTCGTGGGCCTATCGTTTCGCCGATTTGCTGCAGCAGCATGACCAGCGGCTGTGGCAGGTGCTGCCGCTCGGCCCCACCAGCTACGGCGATTCACCCTATCAGGCGCTCGGCGCGTTCGCCGGCAACCCCCTGCTCGTCAGTCTCGACCGGCTGGCTGAATCAGGCTGGCTGGACGAGGACGACCTGAGCGATGCCGTTTTCCCCGATGACGTGGTCGAATACGGCAACGTCATCCCGTATCACTTCGACCGGCTGTACCGCGCTTTCGAGAAGTTCATGACCCGGGCGGATGCTACGGTTAAGGCCGAATTCAACGCCTGGTGCGCCACCAACCGCGACTGGCTGGACGATTTTGCGCTGTTCATGGCCCTCAAGAACGCACACGGCGGCCGCCCGTGGGTGGAATGGGAGCCAGAGCTTGTCCGCCGCGACCCCGCCGCCCTGGCCGCCGCCAATGGCGAGCACGCCGAAGCCATCGCCAGCCTCAAGTTCATCCAGTGGCAGTTCTTCACGCAGTGGGGCGCGCTCAAGCACTACGCCAACGAACGCGGCATTCTCCTCGTCGGCGACGCGCCGATCTTCGTCGCTCACGACAGCAGCGACGTGTGGGCCAACCCGGAACTGTTTTTCCTGGACGAGAAGGGCTACCCGACGGTTATCGCCGGTGTGCCGCCGGACTACTTCAGCGCGACCGGCCAGCGTTGGGGCAACCCGCTTTACCGCTGGGACGTGATGGCGCAGGATGATTACGCCTGGTGGATCAAGCGCCTGCGCCAAACGCTGGCCACGGTGGACATGGTTCGTATTGACCACTTCCGCGGCTTCGAGGCTTACTGGGAAATCCCGGCCAGCGAGCCCACCGCCGTGGTCGGCCAGTGGGTGAAAGGGCCGGGTTTCGACTTCTTCAACGCCGTCAAGCGCCAGATGGGCGACCTTCCGATCATCGCCGAAGACCTGGGCGTGATCACGCCGGAAGTCGAAGCGCTGCGAACGGGTTTTGGCCTGCCCGGTATGCGGATCCTGCAGTTCGCCTGGGGTGACGTGTCGGGCGAGGCGCGCTTCCTGCCGCACAATCACGAGCCGAATACCATCGTCTACAGTGGCACGCACGACAACAACACGTCGGTGGGCTGGCTGAACGAAGAAGCGACCCCGGCCATGAAGCACCATCTGAACGTCTACCTCGACCGTGAGGCGGACGACATTCAGTGGGAGTTCATCAAGATGGGCGAGGCGTCGGTGGCGTGCCTGTTCCTCGCGCCATTGCAGGATGTGCTGGGCCTCGATTCGTGGGCGCGCATGAACCTGCCGGGCCGCGAGGGCGGCAATTGGCAGTGGCGGGCGGTTCCGCAGGACTTCGAGACTCCTGGCATGTCGCGGCTGCAGCACTTCACGCAAATCTATGGCCGCGCCCATGTGCCGAAAGAGGATGAGGCCAACGCCGGTTCGTAAGCATGCACCATCGTAGTCTTCAGCGGCGCGTCACTGTTGACGCGCCGTTTCGATTCCTCCAATACAGCTTTTACGCGGCGCTGACGGCCATCTGATATGGGCCGCGTAGAGTGAGGGCAGTGGTTAGACGAAACGCTGATGCGTGATGTAAGGAGCAGAATCATGACAACGCTCGTTCGGTGGTCCCCGGTGCGTGACCTTGCCCAGATGCAGCGCGCGATGGATCGCATGTTTGACGATACCTGGCGCAGTGTCGCAGCGCGTACGACTGTCGCGCTGCCGGTGGATGTCTTCGAAACGGATACGGCCTACACGATTGTGGCGTCGTTGCCCGGTGTCAAGGCCGAAGCTCTCAACCTCGCCCTGCATGACGGTGTGCTGACGATTTCGGGCGAACTGACGCCGGTTGCCGTACCTGAAAACGCGACGGCGCTGGTCGTCGAGCGCAGTGCTGGCAAGTTCAACCGCAGCCTGCGTCTGCCGGACGCGGTCGAGGCCGCGCAGGTCGAAGCCCTGCTGCACGACGGCGTGCTGACGCTGACGCTGCCGAAGTCGCCGGATGCCCAGCCCCGGCTGATCCCGGTGCGCCACGCGAGCGTCGAAGGGTCACCGTCGGCCAACTAGGCTGAAAAAAGTCATCTCTCTCCAGCGCAGACAGGCGCACGGCCGAAAGGCCGTGCGCCTGTCTTTTTTTTCGTCCCCCAGACCGTAATTGACGCCGGCACGCTGCCGCGCTATACACGGCTTCAGTAACCCGTTTGGTGATGAGGAATGAGATCATGCGCCGTTTTGGAGTGCTGGCCGCCCTGCTTGCGGCCCTGTTCTTGATGTTGATCGGGGTGGCCGGGGCCCAGGATGCGCTTGCGCCGGCGTCGGCAACCGTCGTCGGTTCTTTGGCCGTTGCGCTCGGCTGTGCGAGTGACGCCGACCCGGCCTGTGAGGCAGCGGCCCTGACCTTCGACGAAGAAGATCAATTGTGGTCGGGCATATTCAGCCTGCCGGCCGGAAGCTTCACCTATCAGGTGGCGCTCGACGGCGGCATGGATACGCTGATCGGCGAGCGCGGTGCAGTGGGCGGCGCGCCGGTTGCGGTCACGCTGGCCGAAGACACCAACGTGCGCATCGTCTTCGACCCCAGCCCGCTGTGGCTGACCGACAACGTCAACGGCTTCATCGCCAATGTCCCCGGCAGCTATCAGGCGGCGATGGGCTGCCCCGGCGATTGGGCTCCCGGCTGCCTGCAAACCATCCTGCAGGATTCTGACGGCGACGGCCTGTACACCTACACGACGACTGCGCTGCCCGCCGGTTCCTACGAGGCCAAGGTGGCCTACAACGAAAGCTGGGATTTGAACTACGGCGACGGTGGCGCGCCGGGCGGGCCTAATATCCCGTTCACGGTGAACGAGGACGGGCAGGAAGTTGTCTTTCAGTACGACCCCGCCACGCATGTGATGCAGGTCATCGTCGGTGGCGTGCTGCCGCCAGCGGTGGGCAATCTCAAGGACTCGGCGGCAATTTGGGTGACCGCCGATACCATCGCCTGGAACATCAGCCGCATTCCCGGCGCGGACTACGCGCTTGTCTACAGCCCAACCGCCAGCCTCGATCTGACCGACGAGGCGCTGCTCGGCGGCAAGGCAATCGCGCTCACCTACGACCGGCACGGCATGACGGACGAAATCCTCGCCGCGAACCCGCAACTGGCCGACGACTACTTCGCGCTCAAGCTGCCGCCCGAGGCGCTCGGCCGCGTGCAGGAACTGCTGACCGGCCAACTGGCCGTGACCATGACTTACAACAATGAGTCGGTTTTCGGCGATGCGACCAGCGTGCAGATTTGGGGCGTGCTGGATGACGTGTACGCCGCGGCCGCCGCCGATGAGCCGCTGGGTGTGGTATGGGACGGCGACACTCCGGCCCTGCGCGTGTGGGCGCCAACAGCCCAAAGCGTGCGCCTGCACCGCTTCGCTGATTCCAATCCCGCGACCGAGCCGGAAATCGCTGATATGGTGCTCGACCCGGCGACCGGTGTCTGGAGCATTACTGGCGAGCCAGGCTGGAAAGACCAGTACTACCTGTACGAGGTGACGGTCTACGCGCCTACCGAGCAGGCCATCGTCACCAACCTCGTCACCGACCCGTATTCGGTCAGCCTCTCGCAGAACTCAACGCGCAGCCAGATAGTGAACCTGAACGACCCGGCGCTGCTGCCTGAAGGCTGGGCCGAAATGGTCAAGCCGCCGCTGGCCGCCCCCGAAGACATCGCTCTCTACGAGCTGCACGTGCGCGATTTCAGCGCGATTGACGAAGGCGTGGCGGCCGAGAATCGCGGACGGTTCACGGCCTTTGCCGACGAAGGCTCGCAGGGCATGGCGCATCTGCGCGAGCTGGCCGCGGCCGGGCTGACC
>JAEURB010000100.1 GCA_016788435.1 Anaerolineae bacterium
TCATTGACCCGCGCATTCGGTTCGACTAGGAGAAGACAAGATGGCGTCCTCTGCCGTTGCCAAACTGAATGATGTCAGCAAGAAGAATGAGCGCGACGTTGGCGAATCGCTGACGAGGGTCGCCACGCGCCGCCTGCGCCGCGACAAGATCACCCTGCTGGCGATAGCTGTGATCGCCATAATCACACTTATGTCGGCGGCTGCACCGATCATCTCGAATGCGCTCAACGTCAGCTATACCAAGACCAACGCCCAAGAGACGTTTCTACCGCCGATGACCGTGACAGTGGAGGACGGCGTCACGTCCACGCATGTGCTCGGCACCGACGACCTGGGCCGCGACGTATTCTCCCGTTTGCTTTACGCGGGTCAGGTCTCGCTCAGCGTAGGTTTCATAGCCGCCGTTCTGTCGCTGACGATTGGCGTCACGCTGGGAATCTTCACGGGCTACTATGGGGGGCTGGCGGACGACTTCACCAACTGGGTGATCGCCACGCTCACCTCGATTCCATCACTGTTCCTGCTTCTGATCGTGGCAGCGGTGCTTCAGCCGACCCCGACGACGCTGATTCTGGTGCTCGGCTTCCTCGGCTGGACGGGCACGACCCGCCTCGTGCGCGGCGAAACGCTATCCCTGCGCGAGCGCGAGTACACCATCAGCGCACGGGCCATCGGCGCCTCTGACCGGCGTATCATGTTCAACCACATTCTGCCCAATGTCTTCTCGGTGATCGTCATCACACTGGCGATTGACATCGGCGCGCTGATTCTGGCCGAAGCAGCCCTCAGCTTCCTCGGCCTCGGCATCAAGCCGCCGATTCCAAGCTGGGGTAACATGCTCACCAAGTCGCAGGAATTCTTCACGCGCGGCCCGTTCCTCGTCTGGCCGCCCGGCATCATGATCTTCCTGACGGTGCTGTGCATGTACGTCATCGGTGACGGCGTGCGCGACGCCTTTGACCCGACCAGCAAGGACAAGTAGGCTCGTCTTCCCCTACCCTGCCAACGCAAAGGGCGGCCCTCATCAGAGCCGCCCTTTTGATTCCCTGAAATATCGTACCGCCTGATTACTGCTCCTCGAACTGCCGGCGGCGGTAGATTTCATCCGGCCGCTTGTGCAGGTGCGCGATATCCTCCTCCGACAGGAAGACCGGCGTGCCGACGGCGCAGGCACCTGTATAGATCGCAGCGGCCTTGACCGCCATCTCAGTGATATGCAGCGCATCAGTTGGGTTTTTGCCGAGCGCGATGAGGCCGTGATTCTGAAGCAGGATGACCTTGGGCGACTCACCATACTGATCGGCATAGCCAGCGGCGGCCCGGCGAATGCCATAAGCCAGCGGCACGCCGGGATCGAGATAGGGCACGAAGGCCGAACGGGGGCCACAAAGCACCACCTCGTCAGGGAAAATCCGGTGCGACGCGTATTCCAGCGCCCGGTTCGAGCACAGAAGCTGATTGACCGGAACCGGATGCGTGTGGGCAATGCACCCCGCGCCGAACTCGTGGAGCAGCAGGGCATGAAAGGTGACTTCGATAGAAGGGCGCAGCGGCGATGACGCATTCACCTTCGCCGCGTTAACGGCCTCATCCATCGCCGCACCGCTAAGCTGCCGCTCCAAAATGTCCAGAATCGGGCCGAACCTCACTTCGACGAAGCTGGTTTCATCCACCGTTTCCAGCATCTGACCGCTGGCCTTGATCCAGAAAGACTCTTCGTCCCGCTTCAGCGACGTATTGCCTTCGCCGATGATCACGTACTGGCGCGAGGGAGCGCCGAGCGTGCGGCTCAATCCCACCAGAGACTCCAGCGACATGTTCACCACTCCTTCTGGCCAGAAACAGGCAGGGGCGCCAGACATCGCGCCCCCGCCCAGTGCTTCAAGTGCCGCTGCCAGTGCTAGAAGTCGAAGTCGTTGATGTTGTCCATGTTGTAGATGAACGGCGGGCCAAGCAGCACTTCGCTGCCGTTGACGATCTGCAGCTCGCCGAGGCGGCCGGCTTCTACCGAGGTCGACTCGGGGGTCAGCGTGCCATCCGCCACCGCGCGCATCACGTAAACCGCGGCATAGCCGAGGTCCACCGGGTTCCACAACACGACCGACTGCACGCAACCGGACTCGACGTACGGCTTCATGGCATTCGGTGTCGCCAGACCAACCACGGCAACCTGACCGCAGAGGCCGGCCTGGGTGACGGCTTCGGCCGAAGCCGGGGTCGCCACGCTGGTCATGCCGAAGATGCCATCGAGGTCCTCACCGTACTTATTGATGAGGGTGTTGGCCTGGTTGAGCGACAGCACCTGGTCTTCCTGCGCTTCGAGGGTCTCCAGCCACGTCATGTTCGGATAGCATTTTTCCTGGTAGGCCTGCATTTCGGCAATCCAGCGGGCCTGGTTCGGGGTCGTGAAGGTGCTGGTGACGATACCGAACGAGGCGTCCTCGCCCTTCTCGGCCGCCATGCTGTCCATCATGGCCTTGGCAATACCATTGAACTCGGCCTGGTTGACGAACCACTCGCGGGCCTCGGGAAGCGAATTCGCGTCATAGCCCACGACATGAATACCCGCCTCGAGCGCGCGGGTGAGCACCGGGGCAATGGCGACGGGGTCGTTGGCGGCAAACAGGATGCCGTTCACGCCCTGTGTGATGTAGTTATCAATCACGGCGATCTGGTCGTCAATATTGGCTTCAGTCGGGGCATCGGTCGTCACCGTCACGTTGCCCAGCTCTTCAGCCGCCTGCTGCTGACCGAGTGTCGTAGCCGCGAAATAGCCAATGCCGATCAACTTCGGCACGTCCACCAGCACGATGTCCTGGCCGGCCAGATCGGGCGGGTTGACGGCCTGGCCGCCATTGAACGGAACGGGCTCGACGGAAGGATCCGGCGTGGCCGGATCTTCACCGGGGCATTCCAGCGGGTTGGTGGGCAGGTCGTCGCCGCCGTCCCAACGGGGCCCATCCTGGGCGCTGATCGGAACGCCGAAGACCAGAACGCTGGCAGCCAGCACCAGCAAGAGAACGAAGAACCTGCGACTCATGGTGAACTCTCCTCACATGCACTGAAAACGAGCAAAGTGACTTACGAACCGTCGCACTTCTTTTCGGCTATTCTTCACCTCCCGTTGATCTCTTTCGAATTATAGCGCGCCGCGACGGCGCTGGATGGAGTTATTGAGAAAGACGGAGCCAAGGAGTACGAAACCGATCACGACAATCGTTCCGTCCACGGTGATGCCGGCCAGTTGAAGGCCGTTCTTCAGCACCTGAATGAGCACCACACCAATGACCGTGCCCACTATGCTGCCGCTGCCGCCAAAAATGCTGGTGCCACCAAGGACGACCGCCGCGATGACGTCGAGTTCGAGGCCGGAACCCATATCCGAGCGGGTGGTGGTCGTGCGCGACACGAAGATCCAGCCTGCCAGACCCGCCATCAGGCCCGAGGCGCTGTAAATGAGCAGCTTGACGCGCCCGACGGCAATACCGGAGAAGCGAGCGCCCGTCTCATTGTTGCCGATGGCGTAGATCGAACGGCCGAACGTCGTGCGCGACAAAATCACCCCCGCGATGATCGCGGAGATCACCAGCAACCACACTTGAGTGGGCACGCCTGCCACCGAGCCTTGGCCCAGGTGCAGAAACCAGTCCGGGTAGCCCGTGACCGAACGTCCTTCGCTGATACCCTGCGCCAGCCCCCGATACAGGGCCAGTGTCGCCAGCGTCATGATCAGCGGTGGCACGCCCATCCGCACGATCAGCAAGCCGTTGAAGAGACCGGCCAGCACCGCGATGGTCAGCGCCAGCACGATGGCCGCTTCCAGCGGGAGGCCCAGGTTCTTCCACGAGTAGCCTAGCACGATGGCCGTAAGCCCGAAGATCGAGCCTACCGACAGGTCAATGCCACCCGTGATGATGATGTAGGTCATCGGCAGGGCCACCAACCCGACCTCGGCCAATTGGCGGCCCTGATTGAGGAAATTATCCACCGTCCGGAATGGTTCGGAGATCACCGACAGGACGACGATGGATAACAGGAGGATGATGAACAGGATGCCTTCCTGGCTGAAGAGCAGAGAACGAAAGCGGCCCAACTTGCTGCCAGGTTGGCTGATGCTCAGATCGGAAGTGGTCATGATGGTATTCTCTCCACGTCCATTATCGCCCGGCGTGGCGCGCAGTGCGGCGGCGGCGGAAAATGTCGGCTAGAACGGTGACCAGAACCAGAATGCCCTGCAGGGCGCGCGTCCAGAATGGCGAGATATTGAGGAAAACCAGCGCGCTGGTGATTTCGTTGAGCAGGATGGCGGCCAGCATCGCCCCGACGACCGTTCCTGTTCCGCCCAGAATGCTGACGCCGCCCACAACCGCCGACGTGATGGCCACCAGCGCGACATCGTCGGGAACGGTCGAGCGGATGATCTGGCCCTGCGTGGCGTACATGACCGTCGCGATTCCGATGAATACGCCATTGAGCAGAAATACCAGCATGATCGTGCGCTTGTAATTGATGCCCGATAAGCGGGCCGCCTCCGCATTGCCGCCCACGGCGTAAATGGAGCGGCCGGGCGCGCTGAAGCGCATCCAGAAGGCAACGATTACCACCAGC
>JAEURB010000110.1 GCA_016788435.1 Anaerolineae bacterium
CACGCCATTTATGCCGGTTCATAGCCGCTTCCATCAGTGCGCATCGCCCGCGCTGTATTCGAGCGCGGGAACCAGATCAGGGTTCAGGCCAAGCGCGATCAGCGCCGCTTTCTGGGCCGCCCACATGGCGGCGCGGGAAGCGGCATCATCGTGATCATAGCCGAGCAAGTGCAGCGTGCCGTGAACAACCAACAGCGACAGGCTGTCCATCAGTGCGTGGCTCTCGCGGGCCGCCTGCGCAGCCGCGTATGGGAAGGCGATTACCAGGTCGCCCAGATAGCGCGGCTCGCCGTCCAACTCGACTGGCGGCTGATCGGCTGGAAACGACAGCACGTCGGTCGGCGCGTTCACGCCGCGAAACTGCCGGTTGAGCGCCTCGACCGCCGTATCATCCTCCACGACCACCGTCAGCGCGCAATCAACGTCCGGGCCGTAGAGGTCAAGCACGGTCTGCGCCGCCCGTACCAATGGCCCGGCTTCGACCGGCCAGCCGGCGTCGTTCAGGACGTCCACCTCAAACGATAGCTCACTCATCCTCACCTCGCACGGTGGCGGAAGCGGCCGCCGGGGCGTCGGTCATGTCGTGGGCGGCCCCGTTTCCAACCGCCCGGTTGGCCCGCAGGCGCGGGACTTCGGCCATCGGCGTATCCTCCTCGGCGGCGGCCACAACCGGCGGCACGGGCGCTTGCTCAGGTGCAGAGGCGGCCGGCGCGGGCTTCACAACGGGCACTTCACCCGTCGTGCGGCGCGTGGCCAGCGCCGGGTAGTTGATGCGCGGATGGAAGACCCCTTGCAGCACTTCGACGAAGACGCTATGGATCGCTCGCAGATCCTTGAGCGTGATGTCGGACTCGTCAAGCTGCCCCTCGACGGTGCGCGCATCAATAATCTGCTGCACGATTTCGGCGATCTCCTGCCGTGAGGACGGCTTGCGGGCGCGCACAGTGCTTTCGCTGCTATCGGCGAGCATCATGATGGCGGCTTCCCGCGATTGCGGGCGCGGCCCTGGATAGGTGAAGGCCGCCACATCCACCGCATCGGGGTCGCCCGCCTGCTCGACCGCCTTGTTGTGGAAGAATCCCACTCGCGTTGTGCCGTGGTGCTGCCAGATGAAATCGCGCACACGGGGCGGCAGGCGGTGCTGGCGCGCCAGCCGGTCACCATCTGGCACATGGCTGATGATGATGCTGGCGCTGCGATACGGATCGTTAAGCGTGTCGTGCGGGTTGACCTGGTCGGCCTGGTTCTCGACGAAGAAGATCGGGTTCATGACCTTGCCCACGTCGTGATAGAGCGCCGACACGCGCACCAGTTCGCTGTTAGCTCCCATGGCGTTGGCCGCCTGCTCGGAGAGGTTGGCAACCTGCAGCGAGTGCTGATAGGTTCCCGGCGCTTCGCGCAGCAGGCGCTGGAGCAGCGGGTGGTTCGGCTGGCTCAACTCAGACAGCTTCAGGCTGGTCGGAAGGTTGAAGGCCAGCGTGAGCAAGTAGAGGATCGCCAGCGCGGCAATCGCGGTCGTGACGCCCATCACGAGCGCCACGCCCGCCAGTGTGCCCAATTCGCCGGCGCGCCCAGTGAGCAGCAGCTCGGCCCGGAAGATGAGGATGACCGCCACGTTGGTCAGGCCGATCATCAGGCCAGAGAAAAAGGTGCGGGACACGCGGTCGGTGCTGCGCGTCAGCAGCGCGCCAACGGTGCTGCCGAGCGCCACATAGACGCCGAACTCCAGTCCACTGCTCACGATCATCGCGCCGGCCATGCCGGTGGCCAGCGAGGTGACGACCGCCGTCGCAGGGGTCGTCAGGCTGGCGAAGACAATGCCGATGAAGGCGGCGGGCACGAAAACCATCTGGCCGATAGGCGCGAGCAACCGTATCGAGAGCAGCGTGAGCAGGAACAGCGCTTCGAGGATGCACAGCAGGCGCAGGTCGGCCAATACATCGGGCTGCACCCGCTTCAGATACATCGAAACAACGATCAGCAGCAGCAGCGCGAACGCGACGCCGCGCACAATCTCCTGCACTTGCAGGTTCGGCAGGTCGAGCAGGCCAAACACCGCGAACGCCTCGGCATCGAGATCGTCCACCCGCTCGCCGGCGCGAATGATCACCTGGCCGCGTTCGAAACTGCGCTGAACCGGCTCGACACTGGCGATTGCGGCCGCGCGGGCGGCTTCGGTCGCCTGCACATTGACCATACTGTTCGGCCGGACAAGGTCGCTGACGATGGCGCTGATGACCGCTACCTGCTCGGGGCTGAAGCGGATGGAGACTTGCGTAGGCGCGCTGGCGAGCATTTGCGGCAAGTCCTGCTCACGAATCGACTCGCGCATCACCCGTTCGAGGACGAGCTGGGTTTCGGCGGCCACCTGCGGCCAGGCCGTCTCATCCTGCGCGATAATGGTCGTGCGCACACTTTCGGGCAGCGTGAGGGCCGTGATCTGGGCGAGATCAGCCGCCTTCTGGCCCGGCGCGGCGTAGACATCGGCACGCACCACGTCAATATAGGCGAGAATCTGGCCGAGCAGTGCCACCTGCTGGCGTGATACATTCGGATCGGGAGGGTCGTAGATCGGGCCGACGCTGGCGCTGGCCACCGCGCGCTGCTGTTCAGTCAGCAGTTCGCTGACGAAGCTCAGGCTGGCGGGCGCGCGGATGTCCTCACTGACAACCGCGCCAACCTGCAGCCCGTCGTTGGCGGCCGTAAAGAGCGCATCCCAGCTAATCAGCCCGGCGACGCTCACCACGAACAGGACACCGGCCAGCGTCAGCCACAGATTGCGGCGGCGGCGGCGCGTGTCGCGCCAGTCTCTCTGCC
>JAEURB010000076.1 GCA_016788435.1 Anaerolineae bacterium
CTACACGCTGGCACAGAGCGAGGGGCGGCGCGGCCTGGCGATGGAGCGCGGCGGTGGTGCGCGCTCGCATGGCGAAACACGCTGCTCGTACACGCTCAATTCGGGGCAGGGTGTGGATGTAAGCGACTTTGACTCTCTCTCACTCGATGTACAGTTCAAGGTCAACCGTCATTCGTTGAGCGCCTGCGGGATTGACGGCAGTGAATGCCCGCTCATGCTGCGCGTGGACTATGTGCCGGAGAGCGGCGGGCCCGCAGCATCATGGTTTCACGGCTTCTTCGCAACCTTCGACCCGGCGATTTCCAACCCGCTGCTTTGCGCGAGCTGCACCCAGGAGCATGAGGCCGTCAATCCGGGCGCGTGGTATAGCTACCAAAGCGACAACCTCTTCTCGCTGATTCCGGCCAACCTGCGCCCGGCATCCATCGTCAATGTGGTCATGTACGCATCGGGCCACGAATACGACGTGTTCATGAGTGGCGCTCAACTGTTTGGCGGCTACAACGACCCTCCGGCGCCGCCACCGCTCGACGCGACTCCGATTGCGACGGATATCCCCTGACGATATACTGCGTTGTGACCCGATTTCGGGGCCGCCGCGCTGCGCCAGAAGGGTTCAATCGCATGCTTCAGGATCTCACAGGGATTGGAACCGCGCTGGCCGCTTATCTGGGTCTGGTGGCGATTGTCTGCTGGGCGGCCATGATTTTCTGGACGTTCCGCGACATGCGCGCCCGCTCGCGCGATATGCTGGCGCAGATTCTGATGGCGGTTCTGGTGGCGCTGCTTACCATTCCCGGCCTGCTCATTTACCTGTTCCTGCGCCCGCGCGAAACGCTGGCCGAAGCCTACGAACGCTCACTCGAAGAAGAGGCTCTCCTTCAGGAGATTGAAGACAAGCCGGTTTGCCCTGGCTGCAAACAGCGGGTGCGTGAGGACTGGCTAGCCTGTCCGCACTGCCACACGCGCCTGCGCAAACCCTGCTCACGCTGTGGCCGCACGCTCGAACTCTCGTGGGATATCTGCCCGTACTGCACCACAGCGACCGCCCAATACGCCGGCCCCGAAACGACGTCCGTTGAGCCCGCCAGAGAAACCGCCGCCGCGCCTGACACTTGGACAGCCCCCGCCAGCGCCGAAATCCCGCGCACGCGCTCAGCGCGCCGGGCGGCCGCTGCTGCGCAAGCCGTCGAGTTTGTGGATGGCGAGGAAGGCTGAAAGAAATCCACCGCCTCAGAAAACGCGAACGCCCACCGCAAGGTGAGCGTTTTCGCTTCTTAAGGGTAGTGCGCGCCTACGGCTCGTCGAGCTGGCCGTCTTCGCCCACCACTTCGACCTTGAGCAGATTCGACTGGGTGGCGACGCCGAACGGGATGCCGACGATCAGGACGATCTGGTCGTTCCGCTCGACGAAGTTCTGCTCATACAGCGTGCGAACGACCACCCGCCGCATCTCGTCAGACGTATCGAAGCCTGGGATCATGACGGGTGTCACGCCCCACAGCAGCGTCATTCGCTTGAACGTCTCTGGATTGGTCGTCGTGCAGATAATTGGCGTGCGTGGCCGTTCGCGGGCCACCCGCCGCGTCGTATAGCCAGTGAGCGTAGTGGTGACGATGGCTCTCGCGCCGATGAGTTCGGCAACCTGTACCGTCGCCTGGCTGATGGCGTCACTGATCGCTTCTCGCCCATCCGCCTGCGGGCGCGCCAACCGGCCCGGTGCGCTGCGCAGCAGGTTGCGCTCGGCGATATTGGCGATACTGACCATCATCTCAACGGCCCGTACCGGATAGAGTCCGCTGGCCGTCTCGTTACTGAGCATCACCGCATCGGTGCCGTCCAGGATAGCGTTGTAAACGTCGCTGGCTTCGGCGCGCGTGGGGCGGGGTAAAAACTCCATTGAGTTCAGCATCTGGGTCGCGGTGATAACCGGCTTGGCCGCTTCGTTCGCCAACTGGATGATGCGCTTCTGATGGAACGGAACTTCCTCGGCCGGGATTTCGATGCCCAGGTCACCGCGCGCGACCATGATACCGTCAGCTTGGTCTATGATGGCTTCGATATTCTCTAGCGCCTCGTGCTTCTCGATCTTGGCAATCACCGCCGTGTTGCCGCCCAGGTGCCGGATCAGCCAGTGGATTTCGCGCAAGTCGTCCACCGAACGAACGAACGACATGGCGATGTAGTCCACCTGCTTGGACAGTGCGAACTCGATGTCCTCTTTGTCTTTCGGCGTGATAGCCGAAAGCGTCAGCCGGGCGTTGGGGGCCATGATGCCCTTGCGGCTCGAGAGCGGGCCGCCCACCACCACCTCGGCCACCGTGCTGGTCGGTGTCGTGCTGCGCGCAATGAACTCCAGCTTGCCATCGTCCAGCAGCAGTACCGTTCCGGGCCGGATATCTCGCAAAAACTCGGGATGCGGCAGGTTGACGACGTTGGCCTCGCCGTTCGCCGCGTCGAGCGTGAGCGTGATCTTGTCGCCGGGCTTCAGGTCAATCGGCTCTTTTTCGATCAGGCCGATGCGGATTTTTGGGCCTTGGATGTCGCCCAGAACAGCGACCACCGCGCCTTCTTCAGCCGCGATTCGCCGCACCAGGTCAATCGTGGCCCCATGCGTTTCATGGTCGCCGTGCGAGAAGTTGATTCGTGCCACGTCAATTCCGGCGCGAATCATCTGGCGGACGGTGGCTTCGTCCCGCGAGCGTGGGCCGAGCGTGGCTACGATCTTGGTGCGTTTCCCGCTCAGGTGATTGCTGATCAAGATATTCCTCTTCGTGGGGTTTCACGCGGGGAGCGTGAGGTGGTACGCTCACATTATAACAGGCCGCGGCCGCGTGGCGAAATCCGGATGGCGCGGCGACGGAAAAGGGACGCGGCAGCGCCGCGTCCCGAATCTACTTTGATGGTGAACGTCGAACTACTGCACGTCGAGGCCGAGGTTGAAAAAGGCGCTGCGTCCGGCGTAGCGGGCGGCTGTGCCGAGTTCTTCCTCGATGCGGAGCAGTTGGTTGTACTTGGCGATGCGGTCGGTGCGGGCGGGCGCGCCAGACTTGATCTGGCCGGCATTGAGAGCTACGGCCACGTCGGCAATCGTCGTGTCTTCGCTTTCGCCGCTGCGGTGGCTGATGATAACCGTCATGTTGTGGCGCTGGCTCAGGTTGGCGGCCGCCAGCGCTTCGGTCAGCGAGCCGATCTGATTGAGCTTGAAAAGCAGCGCGTTGGCCGCCTTGCTGGTGATGGCGCGGCGCACCTTGTCCACATTCGTCACCAGCAGGTCATCGCCAACGATCTGTACCTTGTCGCCGATCTGCTTGACGAGTAGTTCCCAGTGTGCCCAGTCGTTCTCGGCGAGGCCGTCCTCAATCGAGATGATCGGGTACTGCCGCGCCCAGTTGGCCCAGAACTCGACCATCTGCTCGCCGCTCAGCACCTTCCCCTCGATGTCGAGATGATAGCTGCCGTCCTTGTACAGCTCCGACGTGGCGGGGTCGAGGGCAATCATAATGTCGTCGCCGGCCTTGAATCCCGCCTTGCCAATCGCTTCCATAATCACATCGAGCGCGCCCTGGTTTGAACCGAGCGAAGGCGCAAAACCGCCCTCGTCGCCGACGTTAGTGGAGAAGCCCTTCTTGTGCAGCACGCTCTTGAGTGCCTGATAGATTTCGTCACCCCAGCGCAGCGCCTCGCGGAAAGTCGGCGCGCCAACCGGCATAACCATGAACTCCTGGAAGTCGGTGCTGCCAGTCGCGTGCTTGCCGCCGTTCATAATGTTCATCATCGGCACGGGCAGCACGTGGCTGTGTGCGCCACCGATGTAGGCGTAGAGAGGCAGCCCAACTGATTCGGCCGCAGCGCGCGCCACAGCCAGCGACACGCCGAGAATGGCGTTCGCGCCAAGATTGCTCTTGGTCGGCGTGCCATCCAGCTCAATCATGATCTGGTCAATGTCTACTTGGTTATAGGCATATTCGCCTTCCAGCGCCTCGGCGATGGGGCCGTTGACCGACGCAACCGCGTTGAGGACGCCCTTGCCGCCGTAGCGGTTCTTGTCGCCGTCACGCAGTTCCAACGCCTCATACTCGCCGGTCGAGGCGCCGCTCGGCACAATAGCGCGGCCAAACGCACCGTCGGCCAGCAGAACTTCGACTTCGACTGTGGGATTGCCGCGCGAATCCAGGACTTCGCGCCCGTGAATATTCTCAATGATTGACATGATGCGCTCTCCTCGTGGATAGACGGAACGCCGCGCCCTTCGTCCCGTCAGGCGCTGGCTGAACAACAGCGTGAGTATACCGCCGTGAGTGGCCGTTGCGGAGGGCCAATCGTTAAAGCCGGGATTAAGAAGGCGTCGAAATTGCGCCACTTCCAGTACAATGGTGACGCCTTTCGAAGCAGAGCAAAATACTGGCCATGCCGCACCATTCCAACCCAGTCTACCTCGACTATTGCGCGTCTACGCCGCTCGATCCGCGCGTCGAATCGGCCATGCAGCCGTACCTGCGCGAGTCGTTCGGCAACGCTTCGTCGGCCCACGCTCAGGGCCGGCTGGCGGATGCGGCAGTCGAAGATGCCCGCGAACGTGCAGCCCGGTTGCTCAATTGCCGGCCAGATGAGATCGTCTTCACCAGCGGCGGCAGCGAAAGTGACAATCTCGCGCTGCGCGGGGCAGGGCTGGCCATGCGGCGCGAGACTGGCCGGGCGCGAATTGTCACGACCCACGCCGAACACCATGCCGTCAGCCGGACGGCTTCCTCGATGGCCGCCTGGCTGGGCTTTGAGGCTGAATTTGTTCCGGTTGATTCAGCAGGCCGGGCTTTGGCTGAGGCGGTCGAAGCAGTTGCGCCGGGTGCGGCGCTCATCAGCCTGATGCTGGCTAACAACGAGGTTGGCACGCTGCAGGACGTGGCGGCGCTGGCTGAAATGGCGCACCGGCACGGCGCGCTGTTTCACACCGACGCGGTTCAGGCTGGCGGGGTGATGGCGCTCGATATGCAAGCGCTCGGCGTTGATTTGCTCAGTTTGTCGGCTCATAAGTTCTACGGCCCGAAGGGTGCGGGGCTGCTTTACGTGCGGCGCAGCACTCCGATCACCCCTGTCCTCACGGGTGGGGGGCACGAGCAGGAGCTTCGGGCCGGCACATCAAACACGCCCGGCATCGTGGGCATGGTACGCGCCCTCGAACTGGCGGCGGACGAGCGCGAGGCGCGGACAGCCCTCCTCGCGGCACGGCGCGATCAACTCATCAGCGGCATCCTCGGCACGGTGGCGGGCGCCTATCTGACCGGGCATCCTACCGGGCGGCTGCCGGGCCACGCCAGTTTCGTCTTCGACGGCGTGGATGGCAATCTGCTGCTTATGCACCTCGATGCGCGCGGCGTGATGGCCAGCAGCGGGTCAGCTTGCACCACCGGCAACCCGGAGCCTTCCGAGGTGCTGCTGGCGCTCGGTTACTCGTATGAACTGGCGCTGTCGGGCCTGCGCCTCTCGGCCGGCATCCACACCAGCGAAGCCGATATCGAATACGCGATTGGCGCGGTCGCCGAATCGGTCGAAGCAGTGCGCCGCCTGCAATCGGCCTATGCCTGAGGCGTACAGCCCATGACGAACGCAGATACGCATGTTGTCGTCGCCATGAGCGGTGGC
>JAEURB010000156.1 GCA_016788435.1 Anaerolineae bacterium
AAGTCGAAGGTGGCAGCGAAATAGCGCGTGTAGGCCAGCGTCTGCCGCTGCGGGTTGACGACGGGGTTACGGCCTTCGAGCGAGCCGATGGGCGTGACGCGACCGGTGGCAAGGTCGTACTGGACGATGCTGAGGAAGCCGTCCTGGGTGACATCGCGGCCGCTCCAGCCATAGAGCTTGCCACTCAGGTTGATTGGGAGGGGCAGCGGCGTGGCCGTCACCAGCAGGGTCGGTGAGGGAACTGGCGTGAAGGTGGGCGGCAGCGTCGCGCGGCTGGGCGTGTTGGTCAGCGTGGTCGTGGGCGACGCCAGCGCGACCTGGCTACTGGTGGCATCCAGGAAGGCCTGGGTCGCGATCTGCGCGATGGCGGCGCTGGTGCTTTGGAGATCGACGGCGGCCTGCGTCTGGACGGCGACTTCGGCATTGCGCCCGCCGCTGATCGCCAGGAAGACGACCAACAGCAGAAAGACGATGGCCGCGCCGCCGCCGCCGATCAGCAGCGCCATGCGGCGGGTGATGCCGGGGACGATCTCCTGCTGGTCGCGGATTTGCTTGTTCTTGGCGTCGAACTGATCCATGAGTTTCTGGGCGCGTTCGTTGTTGGGATTGATGAAGAGCACGTTGCCCAGGTAGACGCGGCGTTCGGCTTCGTTTTCGGCCACCGAGACCAGCCACATCCAGGCTTTCTCGTTCTTGTCGTCCATCTCGACGACCTGCTCGAAGAACTGCTTGGCATCCGCCTTGCGGCCCTCGCGGGCGGCCTCGATGCCCTGGCGCATCAATTCCTGAATGATTTTCTCGTCGCTCACGACACTCTTTCCTGATCTGCTCCGGCGGGCGCTCAACGCGCCAGCAGAAGCGGTTCCGGGCGGAAACTGAAGGACTCGACGCTGCGGCCGGGATCGACCAGACGCGCGACTTCACGCCCATTGAGATCGACTTGATAGAACTGGAAGTCACGCCCGCCAGCACGGTTGGAGACGAAGACCACGGCGCTGCCGACAGGCGTGAAGGCCGGGATGCGGTCTTCGGCGCTGCCATCATCCACGGTCAGACGGACGTAATTCTGGCCGTCGCTGTCCATGATGTAGATGTCGCCGTCGCCGCTGCGGTCGCTGGCGAAGGCGATGCGCGTTCCATCCGGCGACCACGAGGGCGAGTAGCTGCTGCCTTCGGCGTCAGTGAGTTGGGTGATCTGGCCGCCTTCCGGGGTGATGCTGAACAACTCGGTCAGGCCCGTGCCGGGGCCGTTGGCCTGCTCGGAGGCATAGACGATGACGCTGCCATCCGGAGACCAGGCCGGTTCGAGATCGGCCACCTCGTTATCGGTCAGGCGCAGGAGGTTGTTGCCGTCCTCGGTGAGCGTCCACAGTTCACTGTCGCCGTCATAGTCGCTGCTGAAGACCAGCGTGATGCTGTCCGGCGCCCAACTGGGATGTCCCAGCGAGTCGCTGCCGAGCGCGGTGATCTGCCGCGCCTGGGAGAGATCGTTCAGCGGCGCGACGAACACTTCCGGCGCGGTGACGGACTGGCCGTTCTGGTCGGAGGTGGCCTCGCGGACGAAGGCGACCAACTGCAGGTCGGGCGAGACAACGATGTCGCTGAAGCCGGCCGGCCCAACGGCCTGGTCGCCCGTCCCGTCGCCATTCATGCGGAACAGGGCCGGCTGCGATTCGCCTTCGTTGACGCTGGTGTACCACAGCACGAAGCTGGTCAGCGGAACCGAGGTGGCCGTGGGCGTCTCGGTGGGGATGACCGGCGTGAAGGTCGGCGTAAAGGTCGGCGGCAGAGTCGGCAGGTTGGCCGGCGTGACAATGATGCCGAAGAACGGCGTGGCCGTGTAACTGGCCGGGTCGATGGTGGCGGTGGGTGTGGCGGTGTTGAGGATGGCCGCCCGCGTCTCCTCGTTGGGTGGAACGGGCTGCTGCGTCCGGGTGATCAGGTTGAAGATAATCAGCGCCAGCACCAGCAGCGCCGCCAGCACGCCGACGATCACCAGAATGCTGTTTCCGCCACTGCGCTCATCCGGCAGGCG
>JAEURB010000167.1 GCA_016788435.1 Anaerolineae bacterium
CGCTCATGGCGGCGCTCGGCTGGGAGCGCTATCACACGACCATCATCGAAGCGATGGCCGAGAACAACAAGGAACTGGTCGGTTCGCTCGGTTGGGACGGCCCGCTCGGCGCAATCAGCCAAACGCGCGTCAATCTGGCCGACTTCTTCAAGGAAACCGTCGCCGTCGTCACCAACCCGGCGATTGACCGCGAACGCGAACGCGCCCAGTTCTCGACCACCTCGCTGCTCGGCGTCCGCCCCGAACCGGGCGAAGCGGCCGGTAGCCTGTTCCTGCAATTGGAAATGCCGCTGCTGGCTGGCGGTCATCCATCGCTGTTCGACGCCGCGCTCCATCGCGAGGTAGCAGCGAAGCATGGTTCGCGCACCATCGAGGACGTGATCGAGTTCTTCGGCGAACACATCACCATCCTGAACATGTGCGCGCTTCCGGGCGAAACGCTCCACGGCGCGTTAAACCGGCTGGGGCGCGAGGCAGTCGAAGCGGTGGTGGACGGCGCAGCCTGTATTCTGCTCGACGACAGCGAGGCTCTTGACGGCAGCGCGCTGTGGCTCGATCCGCTGGCCGCTACCGCCGCCGTGGATCAGGCGCTGCGCGATGCCGCCTGCTCCCCCAACCTGCGCCGCCAGGCAGGCATCGTGGTGCGTTCGGGCGCCCTGCGCGACCTGCACGATGTGGCGCTCTGCCTCGGCCTCGGCGCGAACGCCATCAATCCGTATGCCATCCTCGCCGTCGGCTTGGGCATTGCCCCGCGCCCGCCTCGCGAGGCGCTGAGCGATGAGGCCATCGAAACCCGCCTGAATAACACGCTCAATGCGCTGACAGTCGGCGTGCAGAAGGTCACCTCCACCATCGGCTGCCACGAACTGCGCGGCTACGGCCTGTCGTTCAGTTCAATCGGGCTTTCCTCACCGGTCGCCGAATTGTTCGGAACGCCCAACTACTTCGGCTCGGCCGGGCGCGGCATCACCTGGGAGCGCCTGCAGCAGGACGCTGAACTGCGCGCCGCCGAACTACGCGGTGAAGCGGCGGCCCGCCTCGACAATCCCGACCGGCTCTACCCCAAGATGTGGAAGAAGATCGAGGATATCGCTCTCGGTCAACTGACGCTCGACCAGTACGAAGCCGAAATGCTCGAACTGGAACGCAACATGCCCGTCGCGCCGCGTCACCTGCTCGGCCTGCGCCAGGCTGATACACCGCTGGACCCCGCCAGCGTGGATATCAGCATCGCCGGGCACGCCATGCCGGTGCTGATCGGCGCGATGTCGTTCGGCTCACAGGGCGAACTCGCTTACAGCGCCTATGCCGAAGCAGCTGCCCGCCTGAACATCATCTGCATTAACGGTGAAGGCGGCGAGCTGCCCACGATCATGGGCAAATACCGCCGCAATCGCGGTAACCAAATCGCTTCGGCCCGCTTCGGCGTCAACATCCAGTTCCTCAACTCATGCGACTTCCTGGAAATCAAGATCGGCCAGGGCGCGAAACCGGGCGAAGGCGGCCACCTGCCCGGCCACAAAGTCACCGAGCAGGTCGCGCTGGCCCGCAAAACCGAGCCGTGGGTGGACCTGATTTCGCCGAGCAACAACCACGACCTGTATTCGATTGAAGACCTGGCACAGCTCATTGACGAGTTGAAGACGGCCAATCCGAAGGCCCGCGTCTCGGTCAAGATTCCGGTCGTACCTGGCGTCGGCATCATCGCCGTCGGTGTGGCCAAGGCCGGCGCCGACATCATCAACATCACCGGCTACGAGGGCGGAACCGGCGCAGCGCGCGCGCATTCGTTGCGCCATGTCGGGCTGCCTGCCGAAATCGGCCTGATGCTGGCCCACCGTGCGCTCACCGAAAGCGGCCTGCGCGACGACGTGGAATTATGGGCAGACGGCGGCATGAAAAGCGGCCGCGATGTCATCAAGATGTTGTGCCTCGGCGCGAATCGCGTGGGCTTCGGCACGCTGGCGATGGTGGCGGTCGGCTGCACCATCTGCCGCAAGTGCCACGAAGGTACCTGCCACGTTGGCATCACGACCCATATCCGCACCCGCGAAGAGGCCCTCGAACACGGCATCAAACACTTCGACCCGCGCCACTTCGATACGGCCGTCAAAGGCATCTGCAATGTCTTCAACCTGCTCGGCGAGGACATCCGGCGCTGGACGGCCGCGCTCGGTGCCGCCAATCCGCAGGAACTGGTTGGCCGCGCCGACCTTCTCGAACAGATCGCCATGCACGACCAGATTGACCTGACGCCGCTGACGACCCCAGTCCCTTCCATACCGAAGCCTGCGCCGCTGCCGGGCGTCGGCCACCGCGTGGTGCGCCCGCGCAACACCCTCAGCAAGATGATCACGTCGCTCATCGCCGAACGCGTGGCGCGCGGCGACCGCGAAATCACCTACGATGACGAACAGGTGATGGCGATGGATCGCGCGCTCGGCACACATCTCAGCGGCGCGATCAAACGCGGCGAGTTCCCCGGCTGGGATGAACTGGACGCCGTCCACCTAAGCTTCAGCAACTCGGCCGTGCCGGGCAACGGACTCGCGGCATTCCTTGATGCACCGCTGGACGTACTGGTTGAAGGCGGCGCGCAGGATGGCGTGGGCAAGTGTTCACGCGGCGGCACGATCACCATCCTCAAGGGCCTCAATCATAACGGCCTGCGCCTGGACGGCTCGGTGGGCAAGAGCTTCGCCTACGGCGCACAGGGTGGCACGTTCATCGTCCAGGGTAATGCCGACACCCGCGCCTGCATTCGTCTCAGCGGGGCCGATGTGATCTTCGGCGGCGAAGTGACCACCCCCCTGCGTGACGAGTTGGGTGCGCTGGCCTCACGAGCCAACCTCAAGGGCTATGCCTGCGAGTACATGACCAGTGGCCGCGTACTGGTGCTGGGCGACCCCGGCCCCTGGCTTGGCGCGGGCATGAGCGGCGGCGCGCTTTATCAGCGTGTGCAGCCAAGCATGGGCCTGACGGTCGAAGCCATTCGCCGCCGCATCGCCAAAGGCGCGACCGTCGAAATCACGACGCTCGACGAGCAGGGCGCGAACGACGTGCAAGACTTGCTCGGGGCCTACATCGCCGCGCTGGAGAACAACAACCAGGTTGAGGCAGCCGCTCCGCACCGCATTCTCTTTGCCCGCCCGGCTGATCACTTCGTCAAAATCGCACCACCACCGCGCAAGCGCCAGGCCTGACCTAACCTCATCCCCGCCCTCGCATTTCGTTAAGGGGGTGAACATCCAAAGCCGGCCCTCACCCTTATTTTCGCTCATGGAGCGAGAATAAGGGTGAGGGCTTAACGATCTGAGAGGGTGTTTTGAGTGCAGCTCCTGCT
>JAEURB010000169.1 GCA_016788435.1 Anaerolineae bacterium
TGCAGTTCCGCAATACAATCACGGTTGACCTGACGCAGAGCGAAGATGAACTGCTGGCGGCATTGGGCCAAAGCACGCGCCGCAAGATCCGCGTCGCCCAGAAAGAGGGCGTCGTCATTCGCCCGGGCGGCCCCGCCGACCTCGATATGCTCTACGCGCTCTATCGCACGACCGGCGAGCGCGACGGCTTTCTGATCCGCCCGTTCAGCTACTACGAGCAGGCCTGGCGCGCCTTCATGCAGGCCGGCCTCGCCCATCCCCTGCTGGCTGAGGTGGATGGCGTGGCTGTCGCGGCCGTCATCCTCTTTCATTTCGGGCGCACCTGCTGGTACATCTACGGCGCGTCGGCCAACGAAGCCCGCGACAAGCAGCCCAATTACCTGCTGCAGTGGGAAGCCATGCGCTGGGCCAAAGCGCAGGGTTACGCCGTCTACGATTTCTGGGGCGCGCCCGATGCCTTCACCGGGAACGACCGCCTGTGGGGCGTTTACCAGTTCAAGCGCGGCTTTCACGGCACCGTCACGCGCCACATTGGCGCGTGGGATTACGCGCCCTATCCACCGCTCTACCGGGCCTATACTGAACTGATGCCGCGCGTGATGGCGCGGATGCGCGGGAAGTAGCCGCTGAACAGGAGTCCGCCATGCCGGCCAGCCGCAGGTTCACTCCCGTCGAACGTATCGAATCCGGCCGCTATGTCTTCCTTCTGGCCGTCAGCTTCGCGCTGGCCGTCATCGCCACGCGCGGCTTCCTTGAACTGACTGGCTATCCGCAGTTGGGCAGCACCACGCTGCACATTGCGCACCTGTTATGGGGCGGCCTGGCTCTGATCATTGCCCTGTTGGCGGTGCTGATCTTCGCCAATCGCTGGGTTATGCTCACCGGCGCCGTACTGGGTGGTTTCGGCGTGGGCCTGTTCATTGACGAAGTCGGCAAGTTCATCACGGTGGACAACGACTATTTCTTCCCGTGGGCCGCGCCGATCATCTACGCTGTGCTGCTGGTGCTCGTGCTGGTCGTGCTGCTGGCCAATCGCAACCGGCCACGCACCCCGCGCGCCGACCTGTATCACGCCCTCGAAGCGATGACCGAACTGATTGACGATGACCTTGAGGCGAGCGAACGTGCCCGTATCGAAGAGATGCTGGAACGCGTGCTGGCCCATACAGACGACCCTTTGTGTCGCCAACTGGCAGAGGCGCTGCTTGGCGTGGTGCAGAACCCGGCCGTACATCCCAAAGCGGATCGGCCCGGCCTTGACCAGCGCATTCGGGCGGCGTGGCTGGCCTTCGAGCGCCGCCGGCTTCCGCGTCCCGTTCACCGCTGGCTGCTCATTATCCTGCTGGGACTGTTTGCACTGGCTGCATGCTTCGATTTACTGGCGATGGTTGCCTTGATCACGGATCCCGAAGCGATTATCGCAGCCGCTGCCGAAGCCGGTGTAGACGTGACAGCGCTGCAAGGATCGTCTCTCAACCTGCTCGGTCTGTTGCGCCTGGTACTGGTGATTGTGCTGGGTGCACTGGCCGCCATCAGCGCTCTGCTGATTCTCCTTCGGCATGAGCCGATGGGGACGGCGCTGGCGCTGCTCACCCTCCTCATCCAGCTCACCGTGGTTACGCTGCTGACGTTCTATCTCAGTCAGTTTGCCGCTGTAGCTGGCGCGGTGGCCCAGCTTGCCCTGCTCTTTCTGGTCTTCCGCTACCGCACCCGTTTCCTGCGCGATGACCTGAGTATTCTTGCCCCCGCCTGATTTGCCGCCTGGGTACCGAGGAACGAGCATGACCCAATCAGCACACGCGCTTTCCCTTCCCGCCGTCGAGCATGCGATGGTGCAAACCAACGGCGTCTATCTGCATGTGGCG
>JAEURB010000203.1 GCA_016788435.1 Anaerolineae bacterium
AGGGCTCGCCAGACCACCGCAGGCCTAGGGGAATTCCTCTCGTGTTGAGCTGTCCAGGTGTTACAATGATGCGTGGGATTGCCCAGGTTAACGCCCTGAGCGCAGATCGAGAAGCATTACCACGTCCCAGACTGCCGGGCGCATGCTTCGTGTATCCGATGACTGAGGTAATTCTCGTCACTATCCAAGTCCTATTCTTCTTTATACCAGTTTGTAAACGCCTTAAACCTTTGCGTTGACTGAAGGATCGGCGCGAGCTGACGCGACCCACAAGGGTGATTCCTTAAGATTCGTCGCTTGTACTATTTACGATTCGAGGCATGCAGCGGCCGCTTGAGATAGGTTAGCGAAGCCAGCTCGCGACAGTGGTGTGAACGAAAACCGCCCCGTGGCCAGCGTGGCGGCCGTGCTTCAGGCGAGACCGGTGCGGCGGTTCCCCGCTGGCGGAGTACATTCCCCACACGCTCACCAGCACCATCCTGGCGGCAATCGTAAAGCAGGAATGGTGCAGGCAAGCGCTTCCGGCATCGTTCACTTTGTGCTTTGCACCTCCCACTTTGTACTACCGAGCATCATCCTGCCCGGCCCGCGCAGGGGCTGATTCAGCCGTCCAATCGGCATAGTTCTGCAGTTTTCCCAGCCCGCGAAACACCGCGCCCGCGCCAAACGGCTGCTGAACCTGCGGAAAGCGGATATCGCTGTCCCGCAGTTGCTTGAGCGTTTGCGTGAGGCCAAGGTTGCCGTATTCGCACACCCGGGTCACCTGGTCTTTGCATCTGCGTGCGCAGTTGGCGCGGCCTGTTGACCGGACCGGTGTGCTGCGCCAGTACCGCCAGCTTCCGGCATTATTTCGTGAGGAACTCGGTGTCGAGCCATCCGCCGCAACCGATCAACGGGTTCGCGAGTTGACCCACGGCGGGCCGGGCTGAACGCGGCGGAGTTCCAGTTGTCTCAGCGATATCCTGATTGGCTGCCCACAAACGAAAACCGCCACCCCGGTGGGGAGTGGCGGTTCGCTATTTCAGGTGACCCCAGCGGGATTCGAACCCGCGTTTTAGCCTTGAAAGGGCCATGTCCTGGGCCTCTAGACGATGGGGCCGTCTGCGGGGTGAAGTGTACGGAAGTCAAGCCATCTGGTCAAGGGGCGGCTGAACGGCAATCAATCGTCGTGCACAGCATAGGCCATGATACCGCCCACGCGCCCCTTCACCTGGCGCATACCGGCCGGCCGCGCCGCGACCTGCCCCTCAAGCCGTTCGAAAGTCGCCGCGCTGATCAATATCTGGCCGCCGCTGCTTTCGTCCTGCAGCCGCGCCGCGATATTCACCGTGTCGCCCACCGCCGTGAAGTTCATCAGGTCGGGCGCGCCAACATTGCCGACCACCGCCATGCCGGTGTGGATGCCGAAGTTGACGCCCAAGCGGAACTCTGGCGCGAAGTCCGCGTGAAACGCCGGCAGTCCGCGCTGAATCGCCAGCGCCGTTTGCACAGCCAGCAGCGGATGATTGGGCTGTGGAAGCGGTGTGTTGTAGAACGCGATCATCCCATCGCCCATGAACTTGTCCACCGTGCCGCCGTTCGTTCGCACCACGCCCACCAGCATCGTATGGTAGGCATTGAGGACGGAGAGCAGCTTTTCCGGCGGCGTCTGTTCGCTCAGGCCGGTGTAGCCCTCCAGATCGGCGAACATGACCGTAATTTCCTGCAAGCGCCCGCCCAGCGCCACCTGCGACGGATCGGCCAGCAACTGCTCGACGACAGCCGGGGCCACGTAACGCTCGAAGGTGGCGCGGATCTGCCGCTGCTGCTCGCGCAGGTCGTCGGCTGTCTCTTTCTGGCGCAGGCGGGCGCGAATTCGGGCCATCAGTTCGCGCGGGTTGTACGGCTTGGTCAGGTAGTCATCGGCGCCCAGCTTGAGGCCCATCACCCGGTGCTCGACATCGGCCAGCGCGGTGAGCATCAGTACGGGGATGGACGCGGTCGCGGGGTCGTGCTTGAGGCGTTCGACCACCTCGAAGCCCGACATGCCGGGCATCTGCACATCGAGCACAATCAGATCTGGATGGCTGTCGAGCGCACGCGCCAAAGCTTCCGGGCCGTTGGACGCCTCCACCGGCTCCACGCCCAGCGCGATCACCACGTCAGCCAGCAGGCGGCGGCTTTCGTAGATATCGTCCACCACCAGCACGCGGCTCATCGGGAAGGCCTGAACGAGCGCCGAGATCCGCCCTCACCCTTAGTCCCTCTCCCAAGTGGAGAGGGAAACTGCGCCCGCGCGGCGGGTCGTTCACCCCTTCTCCACCTGGGAGAAGGGGCAGGGGGATGAGGGCACATGGGAGAGGAACTGAAGGTGAGAGCAAACGGCCGTGAAGAACACCTGAAGGCTGAGGGTGCGTTCGGCATGAAGGTGTTCCCCTCCCTACTCAGCACTCGGCACTCAGGACTATCTTTTGAGCGGCGGCTGGCGGCCCAGATCGCTGGCGTCAGGGTCGGCGGCGGCCGGCTTGGCGGGGGAACGAACCGGCTCGTGCGGCAGGCTCAACTGCCCCACCAGCGCGTCGAGGTGGGCCAGCGCGCGCTCATCGAATTCGCGGTGGCCGCAAACATCACAGCAGTAGCAGGGCAGCGAGGGCGCGCTGATGAACAAGCCGCGATACACGCCTGCATAGGTCGCCAGCTCGGGCTTGAGGACGCCGATCTGGCAGCGCGGGCAGGTAGGGGTCTGTCCAGTCATTACGTGTTACTCCTCCCTTGCCCGATGGCTGCAAAGATGCCCGTTGTGTACGTGTTCAAATCCCGATGTTCAGCTTTCCGCCTGCATCGGATAGGCCAGATGCGTCACCAGCCCGATGGAATCGAGCGGCCAGTAGCGGACAATCGCCTCGCCGACGAGGCGGTTGCGGGTGACCGGGCCGAACGCCCGCGAGTCGTTGCTGTCGTTGCGGTTATCGCCCATCATGAAGTACTCGTTTTCGCCCAGCACCACATCGCAGTAGTTCGCGCAGCGGAAGGTGGGCTCGGCGATATACGACTCATTCAGCTTAACACCGTTGACGAAAACCTCGCTGTTCTCAATTCGGATGTGGTCGCCCGGCAGGCCAATCAGGCGCTTGATGAGCAGCGGATTATCCCGGCGGTTATCGTCCCCCGGCGCGTCAAAGACGACAATATCGCCGTGCGCCGGCTCGCCGAGCAAATAGTGCAGGCGGCTGACGATCAGGAACTGCCCGTCGTGAAAGTTGGGCTGCATGCTGGGGCCTTGAATGAAGAAGCGGCTCGTCGCCAGGTTGACGAAAGTGTAGACCAGCACGATCAGGACGATGGTTTCGGCGATTTCGCGCAGCAGCCCACTACGCTGCAAATGTGGGCGCGGCATCGCCACCGGAACGGCCGGAGCGGGGGTGGTGGTCATTTCCATGCAGCATTCCCAACGGCGCGCGCAAACACAGCGAGGCCGGCCATCTGGCCCGTCTGACCATACACTTCTGAATGCGTCATGGCGCTCGTGATCATGGCCGTCATGATACTCCCCGCGCCCCCGACTCGCAATCGTGATATGCCCTGTGATTGGCCGCCGGGCGGTACGCTGTCTATACTTGGCTGGTCGGCAGCCCGGCGCAAATGCCGGAAGGAGAGACGGCCTTGGTTGGCGAGTTGATTCTGGTGGCCGATGATGGTCAGGAAAACCGCGAGTTCATCGTTGATTACGTCCTCAATCCGAACGGCTATCGCGCGATTGTCGCCAAAGACGGGCGTGAAGCACTCGACCTGATCGCCGAACACGCCCCCGACCTGGTGCTGCTGGACTACCAGATGCCGCGCATGACCGGCGTGGATGTTCTGCGCGCCATGCAGGCCAACAACTGGAACATCCCGGTCATCCTCATGACCTTCTACGGATCGGAAGAGGTCGCTGTCGAGGTCTACCGGCTGGGCGTGCGCGATTACGTCAAGAAGCCGTTCTCGATTGATGAGATGCTCGGCGCGATTGAGCGCAGCCTGTCGGAAGTGCGGCTGCGGAAAGAGCGCGACGCCCTCACCGAACGGCTGGTCAGTTCCAACCGCGAACTACAGCTTCGTATGCAGGAGTTTCGCATTCTCTATGGCGTGGGCAGAACCATCACGTCGCTGGCCGATTCCGCCAATCTACTGCCTAATCTGGTCGGTTCGGCGCTCGATCTCACCGGCGCGGGCGAAGGTTATCTCCACCTGCTGCGGCGCGGGCGTTTGGTGTGCCAGGCGCAGAAACGGCCCGGCCAGGGCAGCCCCGAAGCCTGCGATTACGAGTCGGCAGACGAATTGGCGCAGCGCGTTCTGGACAGCGGCCAGGCGGAAGTACTCACCGATGCGCCAGACAGCCCGTCCTATGCCTATGTGCCGCTGGTGCTGCGCGACGAGATGATCGGCGTGCTGGGCGTTCGCGCTGAACGCGGCCTGCCCCTCAGCCGTCACCACACCGCCCTGCTCACGTCGCTGGCCAACTACGCGGTCATCGCCATCGAGAACGTGCGGCTGGTCGAGGAGTTCCGCGAGGAAACCGAAGGTGACCGTAATCGCGTGCAAACTCTGTTCCAGCGCTTCGTGCCGCCTCAGGTGGTGGATTTGGTGCTGAACGACCCGGCGGGCCTGCAATTAGGTGGCCGCCGCCGCGATGTCACTGTGCTCTTCACCGACATTCGGGGCTACACGGCCTACGCCGAACAAATGCCGCCTGAACGGGTGGTCGAAATGCTCAACGACTATCTCAGCCTGGCGGCCAATGTCATCATGAGCTACGGCGGCACGCTCGATAAGTACATCGGTGACGGCCTGATGGCGATTTTCAACGCGCCGGAGGATCAGCCCCAGCATGTACGGGCCGCGCTTGAAGCGGCCATTACCCTGCAGCAGGGCGCGGCCGAACTCGGCTTGCAGCGCGGCGACGGGCTGACTTTCGGCGTGGGCATTCACACCGGCGAGGCGATTGTCGGCTTCATCGGCACCGACTGCGCGATCAATTACACGGCCATCGGCGACGTGGTCAACGTGGCCAAACGCTTGCAGGAAGCGGCGCGGCCCGGCCAGATACTGATCGAGGAGGCTATCGTCTCGTTGAGCGCGGGCCGCATTCAAACCCAGCCGCTGGGCGAACTGAAGATGAAGGGGCGCCAGAACAACGCGCAGGTTTATGCGCTGCAGGGACTGGGGTGAGTGCTGAGGACGATTGTGTTTTTGCCTCGATAATCACGCAAGTGAACTGATGCAAACTACGCGCGATTCGTCACCGTGTTGACTCAGTCCTGCTTTGGCTCACCTCTCAGAGTATGTCTTAAATGCGGCTTCTACTTCTATCGTAACGGGAGAAGCCGGATGAAGCGGGTTCAGATACAGGGGTCGCTTGTGAGCGACCCTCTACGACTCGGTTCTCAGTACCCTCTCTAATCATCCTTCGTCCCACCGCGTGGCCGGAAGCTGAGGCGGATGGGCGTGCCCTCGAAGGGGAACTCGGCGCGGATCTGATTTTCCAGATAGCGCCGGTAGGTGAAATGCACCAGCTTCGGGTCGTTAACGTGGAACAGGAAGATCGGTGGGTTGGTGCGCACCTGCGCTGCATACAGGATCTTCAGGCGGCGCGTGCCGCGCACGGGCGGGGTGTGTTTCTGCATCGCATCGCGCACGATGCGGTTAAGCTCGGCGGTCGGCACGCGGAAGGCCCGCCACTGCCAGGCGCTGTGTGCGGCCTCCAGCACCTGATGGATGCGCTGACCGGTGAGCGCGCTGATGAACAGGATCGGCGGGTCGGGCAGGAAGTCGAACTTCTGACGCAGCGCCCGCTCGAACTCGTGCAGCGTGTTGCTGTCCTTCTCGACGGCGTCCCACTTGTTGATGATTAGAACGATGCTCTTGCCAGCCTCCATCACGTAGCCGGCGATGTGCTGATCCTGATCGGTGATGCCCTCGATGCCGTCAATCAGCAGCAGCACGACATCGGCGCGCTCGACGGCATTCATCGCCCGGATCACGCTGAACTTCTCGACGCCCGGCTCGATGCGGCCGCGGCGGCGAATACCCGCCGTGTCAATGAGCGTCACCCGTTCGCCGTGCCATAAGATATCGGTATCCACCGCGTCACGTGTAGTACCCGCCACCGGGCTGACGATCATGCGTTCCTCGCCCAGCAGCTTGTTGAGCAGGCTGCTCTTGCCCACGTTCGGCCGGCCCACGATGGCGATTCGGAGGTGATCTTCCACCTCCGGCGTTTCCGGCAGTTCGACGGTTTCCTGCAAGCTGAAGTAGACAGCATCCAGCAAATCACCCACGCCCAGGCCGTGAATGGCGCTGATCGGGAAGACTTCGCCCAGGCCCAGGCCGTAGAACTCGACGGCCGAGTCATTGCGCTTGACGTGATCGAGCTTGTTGGCCGCAATCACGACCGGCTTATGCGTGCGGCGCAGGATTTCGGCCACGTCCTCATCGGCTGCCGTGATGCCGGCATCGCCATCCACGACCAGGATGATGGCGTCGGCGTCCTCAATCGCGAGCAGCGCCTGCGCGCGAATTTGCGGCACGAACTCGATACTGCCTTCGGCCAGCGGCGCCGAGTTGCGCGTACCTTTCGGCTGGTACACTTCGATGCCGCCGGTATCCACGACGCGAAACAGCGCGCCGCGCCATTCGAACTCGCCGAACAGCCGGTCACGGGTGGTGCCGGGAATCTCGTCCACGACAGCGTGGCGCTCGCCAACAAGGCGATTGAACAGGGCGCTCTTGCCCACATTCGGGCGGCCCACGAGAGCAACGAGGGGTTTACGCGGCATCAGAAGGAGCTTTCTCAAGTGCTGTCTGTTGAACGCTGAATGCCGCGCTGTTCGGGCCAGCGCAATCGGGCAAATCAGCCGCAGTCAGTGCTATACGGTGCTGGCATTGTAGCAGACGCGCCGGATGGGAGGCAGAGCGCGCTCTGCCGGTTAACTCGCGCCCGAATCAAAACAGGAGCAGGCCGGTTGGCTTGCTTCCGCTTTCCGGCACGCGCTGCGGCCCCTTATACCCGGCGCACCGCAAGCGTCACTCGATTGCCATAGCCCCGCGTCAGCACTGGGTAACTCTGCATCGTGATGTAATCGCCGCGCTCAACTTCGCCGCTGCCGCTCGTGGCGATGTGGGCGCGTACGGAATAGAGCCGCTGC
>JAEURB010000208.1 GCA_016788435.1 Anaerolineae bacterium
CTGAACAGTTGCCGGAGTATGCCTGCCCATTTACGCCCTGTGGTTGCGGGGCGCTCACGGCCGTGAGCGCCCCGCTGCTTTTCCACCCGTCCACACCAGCCAGCGCATACGGTACAATTCCGCGGGTCTGTGTCCATCGAGCTTTCGAGGCAGCACATGTCACACAATGGCACACCGGTTATTCAGGTTCGAGGCGTCACCCGCGAACTCCCGCTCGGGAAGACGGTGGTAAATGCCCTGCGCGGCGTGGATCTCGACGTGCAGCGTGGTGAACTGGTGAGTATTGTTGGCCCGTCGGGCAGCGGCAAGAGCACGCTGCTGGGCCTGATCGGCGGGCTGGATACGCCAACTCACGGCACCGTAGCGATTGACGGCGTGGATATTTCGCGGATGAGCGAAGACCGGCTGACCGAGATTCGCAATGAGAAAATCGGCTTCATCTTCCAGTTCTTCAACCTGATGCCTACGCTCACCGCCCTCGAGAACGTCGCCCTGCCGATTCAGTTCGCGCGGAAACGCAAGTTCAAACCTGACAAGCGCGCTCGGGAACTGCTGGAACAGTTGGGCATGGGAGACAGGCTGAATCACCGGCCAAGCGAGCTTTCGGGCGGCCAGCAGCAGCGCGTGGCCATCGCCCGCGCCCTCGCCAATGATCCGCCACTGCTGCTGGCCGATGAACCGACCGGCAATCTCGACCAGGAGTCGGGGCTGATGGTCATCGAGGCGCTCAAGCAAATCCGTCAGCAGTCGAATACCACCATCGTCATCGTCACGCACGACCGCCATCTGGCAGACCAAACCGACCGCGTGATCGAGCTGATAGACGGCCGTATCGCCTGAACGTAAAGCACGCTCCACTACCGCCGTCACCCCTGGGGGGAACCCGATGAGCACAACACCCGATTACTATCCGGTTGAAGTGGCCGGCGTAAAACGCCAATTGCGCCTGTTCGAGATCAAGCCTGGCGTCCGTATCGCGATCCTCAACATCCTTGGCGATACAGCTTTCGTTCAGGCTGCCGCCGCCGCGCTGGCTGAGGCACTCAAGGGACGTGATTTCGAGCTACTGGTCACGGCCGAAGCGAAGGCGATTCCGCTGGCTCAGGCGCTGGGCGAAGCGCTGAAGATGAATTACATCGTCTTGAGGAAGTCGTACAAGCCGTACATGGGCGACGCGCTGCGTTCGGAAACACTGAGCATCACCACGGGCGAACCGCAGACGCTGTACCTGGATGAGAAGGATCGCAGCCAGATTCGCGGCAAGAAGGTTTGCGTGCTGGACGATGTGATTTCGACCGGAAGCACGCTGCAAGGTATGCGCCTGATTCTCGACAAGGCTGGCGCGCTCATCACGACCGAGGCGGCGATCTTCACCGAAGGCGACCGCGCGCTGTGGCACGACATCGTGGCGCTTGGCCATCTGCCCATGTTTGTGGATGAGTAGAATAAGTGCCGAGTGCTGAGGGAAAAACTGGTAGTGCCATCCTGACTTTGCAGTCAGCACTCCATTCTTCACTCAGTCTTTTCCACCACCAGCAAATGCGAGAGACCGAAGGAATCCAGCGGGGTGCCTTCGGCTTTGTACAGACTGTCGCGCATGACCTGCGCCCGCCGCCCGAAGCGCCGGATCAAGTTGTCGTAACCTCCGTAGACGCGGCGATGGTGCACCACCCGCGCCGGCAGACCAGCAAACAGACGCAGCAGGCCGCGTTTGTTGTAAGCACGTACATGCGGTGCGAGGCGATTGCGGGCGGCATCGGGCAGATAGTTAATCAGCGGCGTATTGCCGAAATGGTAGGTGCCGCGCCAGTAGTGGCCGTGTGTTTCGAAGGGATACCAGCGGTTCGGCACGAAGATGACTGCCCGGCCGCCAGGCTTCAACACGCGCACGATTTCGGCGGCGGCCAGCCGATCATCGAGGACGTGTTCCAGCACCTCGTTTGAGAAGACGGTATCGAACAGGCAGGAGCGGTAGGGCAGAGCTTCGGCCGCGGCGACCAGCGCCCCGGGCACTTCGTCGCGCGCTTCCAGCACGCGCTCCAGTTCGATATCGAAGGCCTCGACATGCGGCGTGAAGCGGCGGCGGAACTGCGAGGCGTACATACCGACGCCTGCGCCATGTTCCAGCACGACCGCCTGATCCAACTTCGCCCAGCGGGCGATCATCTGCAGGCGGCGTTCCTGCCCTGCCCGCCAGACATAACTCGGTTCGCCGCGCAGGGCGGCCAGTTCGGAATGGGACACTCATGTTCCTTCAGGAGCGTGGCGCGGAACGGCCGGCGGCAGCTTGCGCCAGCCGGCTCAGGGGCCGGATGCGGCGCGCCTCGTCTTCCGGCATATCGGCGGGCCGTACCGGAATGGACAGCGTCAGGCGGGTACCTTGCCCCGGCGCGCTGTCCACCTTCAGCTCGGCATCGAGCAGTTGGGCGCGTTCGCGCATATTGACCATCCCCAGGCTGCTGCGCTGGTCATACTCCGCTTCCATCTGAGCGGGGTCGAAGCCCACGCCATCATCGGCAATCTGGAAGGCCAGCGCATGACCCTGCCGCTCCCCGGTGATCGTAATCAGGGGGGCCTGCGCATGCTTGCGGGCATTGTTGACGGCCTCTTCGATGATGTAGAAGATGACGCCCTGCTGCTGGGCATCGAGCAGCTTTTCAACGTCGGCCGTCAGCCGCACCTCGACGGCCTGATCGTAAGTCTCGCGCGTCTTGCTCGCCAGGTGCTTGAGCGCGACCGATAACCCCTGCGTCTCCAGCGCCAGCGGACGGAGCGTGAACAGCATATGCCGCATCTCGCGAGTCGTCCTCTGGGCGAGGTTCTCCACCTTACGCAGTTCTTCGCCCGCCCGCTCCACCTGCCCATTGGCCAGACAGGTTTGAATGACTGGCACACGCATGGCAATCGCTGAAATGGTTTGGGTTGGGCCATCGTGCAGGTCGCGCGCCAGCTTCTTGCGGGCATCCTCCTCGACCGAGATGATGCGTTCCTTCTCCTGCAGCAGATTGTCGTAGAGCAGCGCATTCTGCAGCGCCAGCGTCGCTTGCACGCCGATGGACGTCATCAGGTCAACCTGCTCATCGTTGAAGGCGTTGGCCTTGTCCATACCATAGAGAATGACACCGAAGTTGTCGAGGCCGGCATGGAGGGGGATGCAGAGCAGCGAATTGGCGTACTGCAGCGCCGCGAAGTACTGAAGCTCGGGGTCATCGCCCGGCCGCGCGGCCACTTGCGGCTCGGATGTGCGCAGCGCCTCGGCGATCACCCCGCGCCGGCCGGGCAGCGGATACTGCTCGTCCTTGAGCGTGAAGCGGCGGGAGGCCACCATGTGCAGTTGGTGGTCATCGGGCGCAATCAGCAGCACAGCGGCACGCAGATCGCGCTCATCTTCGGCGGGCAGGCGCAGGACGATCCGCCCGGCGTCCATCGCCGCCTGCAGGATTTTGTGATAGTCGAGCGTCGAGGACAGTGTCAGCGCCAAGTCATAGAGGGCATGCGCGCGCGCGCGGTCAGAGGCGCGGCTTTCCTTCGCTTCGCGATGCGCCTCCACCACTTCAACGGGGGTATGCAGGAGCGGACGGCGCTGCAGGGAAGCAGCGGCAAAAAGGACGAAGACCGCCACGCCCGCCAGCACCAGCAGGGGCAGCGCGAGGTAATTGACGGCCCCCATACCGCGCTCGATCATCAGCGCCGCGACCACCAGCCCATCTACCGCCAGCACCTGAATCAACGAATACAGCCAGTTCGAGCGCAGGAGACCGATGATTGGCAGCGCCAGCCCGACCGCGAGGGCCAGCCAAGGCTCGCCTTCGGCGATGGCCAGCGCTCCAAACGCCAGCACCGTGTCGGAAATGACCGCCGCCGCCGTCGAGAAGCGGTGGAGGGCCGCGAAGCGCGCGAACGGGTAGAAAGCCAGATTGGCGGTCGCCAACAGCAGCAGCGCGCCAGTAAGGTCGTCCATGCTTTCGCTGGCGGGAGTTTGCGTGCGCGTGATCAGCACCAGCCCGACATAGGCCACGATAAACAGCCAGCGGAGCAGGAAGAAGAGGTCATCACGCCGTGCGACGGTTACAGCAGATTGAGTCATACGCGCCATTTGCTTTGGCCCGAACCAGACACTCCCTAGTATAGGGGCTTCAGAGGCGAGTGACGATTGACAGGTGGTGAAGCTCAGGGCTGTTGCAAAGTCGGGTGGCCGGTGCGCTCACGAGCGCACGCTACACAGGCCCAACCGCAACCTCACCTCCTAAACCCCCTCTGCGAACACATGACGGTTGGAGAAAAGCGTCTGACAGTTAGTGTACCTGTTACAATCCGGACAACCGGACAGAATCTAAACATCAGGACAGACACTTGAGGGAGCCATGTACGGGACATCGGGACAGAATT
>JAEURB010000086.1 GCA_016788435.1 Anaerolineae bacterium
TGGGGGCGCTCTCAGCGCTGGACATGACCGGCAGCTGCGCCCATTGGCAGCCCGTGTGCAGCTGGTACAGGATGTAGTTGAAGATGCGGTACAGCGGTATCCTGCTCACGTCCCCTCGTTTGGCCTGACTGAGATACGGACGAATATGCAATTCGAACTGGGCTTCGGTTACACTCCGCGGGATAGTGCCCATGGTTGAATGTCCTGTAGAGGGGGGATTCGCCCATGGTGCACTATCTTTCTTCCTTCTCCAAAAGTTTCAATGAGTTCGGAGTCAATCCAATTTTGCGAATGAGATCATCCGGGTTGTCTCGTAACACGCGGAAGAAATTGACCAGATCGCCGTCAATATCGTTGTAGGTCTCTACAGGAGAGGGGTCTCTGTTCAGGAGTACGGCCGCTGATCCGCCATACGGTTCGCAGTAGTGGGTTGTCTTTGGAAGTAGTGGAAGAAGCCAGTCAAGATGGCTGAACTTACCTCCATACCACCCAAAGGCAATCTTCTTTGGCTCCAAGGTGATCCTCTGCGTTTCCACTCGTAAGGCCAACAGAATAATAGATTGCGGCGCCTCTTTCCGCAAGAAACAGCGCACATATGTTCGATTTCCCCCAGAATCAAACACAGCCCCCGCGATGAACGGGGGCTGTGTACATTTTCAGTCTGGATCGTGCGCCAGCGGAAATTACTCCGCGGCTTCTTCTTCCGCTTCGGCCTCGTCGCGCGGCGGCACTTCGAAGGCGATCACCTGCGTGATCAGGTCACGCACGCTCGCTTCGGGCAGTGCGCCCGGCTGGCTGAAGATGATCGTGCGCGACTTCACCACCATCAGCGTGGGGATACTGCGAATCTGGAAGGCCTGCGACAGGCCGGGGTTCTCGTCGGTGTTGACCTTGGCGATCTTGATCTGGCCGGCGAACTCCTTGGCCATCTTGTCGAGAATCGGGCCAACCATGCGGCACGGGCCGCACCAGGGCGCCCAGAAGTCCACCAGCACGGGCAGGTCACTGTTGATAACTTCGGCCTCGAAGGTGTCGTCCGTCACCGTCCAGGGCTTATCGAGAATGATGGGTGCAGCGTTGGTCATGGGGGTTTCCTCTACAGGTTCTGAATGTGCGGTGGATGGCGCGGCCGGCGCTGCTTCCTGAACGGACTGCTGCATCTGCTCCTGCGCCAGCGGCAGATCGGTGGCCCACGGGCGCAAGCGGCGCACGAGTTCCTCGCCGCAGTACCAGCCCACCAGCAGCGGCTTGTCGCCCGCATCGAACATAGCGGCGGCGCGCGGATTGCTGGTTGGGTCGAGCATGGCATAGACGAAACGCTCGTCGCTGGCTGCCTGCGCTTTGAAGGCGACCTTGAAATCCCCGCGCAGCCCGTCGCCGTTGGTGATGAGTACCAGCAGCGGCCTGCTATCAGCGAGGACGCGATCCAGCGTCGCGTCGGTCAGGGTTTGTAACTCCGGCATGGCGTTTCCACCTTGAGAATGTCAGAAATTAGAGAGGGCCAGCGCGGTGAATCTTACCTGACCTGAGTTTCGAAGTGCATCCTATGGCCAGCAACCCTCTCGCAGCACCTATCCAGCACCCCTTACTCCCGCGTGCCGCTGCCGCATTGCGGCACTTTTGTCTACCCGGCGTTCACCTGCGCACCGCCTGCCTGAGCTATGCTGGATCGGAACTAGCCTGCCGTGAGATGCGCCTGTTGTCCGCTATTCTGTCCGTTATTCCGTTACACTCTTCCCTCAAGTGTCTGTCCGTTAGTTTTGATTCTGTCTGTATGTCCGTTGTTGTAATAAGCTCACTAACTGTCCGGCGCTTTTCTCCCCCTCTCCTGTGTTCGGAGAGGGGGTCGCGGGTGAGGTTTCTTTGGAGAGAGGCCGGGGAATGAGGGCATTTGCAAACACGCTCTAGCCGGTCAACCCACACAACATAACGGAGGCCGGGGGTATCCCGGCCTCCGCAGCGTGCTTGAACTTTCCCTACAGCGGTACTCCCTCCTACATGGGGAAGAAGCCCGCCAGCGTGCGCGAACAGACCGTCGGTACGGCGGGCTGGCCGGGGAACAACTGCTGCGTGATCTGCTGATTGGCGGTGCAATTGCGCCACAACACGATCTGCGGCTCCATCTGAATCGAGCCGAGGTTCGGGCTGTCCCACGCGCCATCCGACACGAAGCAGTTCGACTGGTGAATCTGCTGCTGAATGCACGGCGTATAGTCGCCGTAGCGCGTCACCACCGAGGCTGACGAGTACGGTGACTGGCCGGTGGGTACGTTGCTGACCGGCGGCGGTGTGGGTGCAGGCGGCAGCACGCCGGGCGGCAGCGGCTTGCTGAAGAACCAGTTGACCGAGACGTAGGCCTGCCCCGTCTGCTCGTTGTAGTCCACCTGCACACGGTGCACGCCCTGGGTCAGCGGCACATCGGCCGCGAAGGACTTGCCGGGCTGCGGCGCATTGTAGGTGTCAATATAGATCACATCGTCCACGCGCAGGGTGAAGCCGTCATCGGCCACGACAGAAAACGTCCACATGCCACCCGCGAACGAGGCGTCGGTGGTGAAGCGGCCGCTGAAGAAGTCCACCGGCACCTGGGGCGCTGGCGAGCCGAGGCCCCAGTTGAAATTGATGAACGACGACTGCATGGAGAACACCGGCGGGGCGATGAGGAACGTGTTGTTGAAGAAGTCGAGCCGCCAAACGTTCCCGCTTTGCGCCTCCGCCATTGGGGCGGTGGCCAACGTGAGTGCCAGCAGCAAGGCGAGGACCGGGATCAGGAAGCGAAGCGTTTTCATGATCAGTCTCCTGGGCTACTGGCCGGCGGCCGGCGTGGCAACGGCGAGAATGGCCTGCTCGACATCGGCGGCGCTTCCAGTGACCAGCAGGCGGCCGTCCGCCGTGGTGGCTGGGTCGAAGGCGCCCACATAGATCGCGAAGTTACCGGCGGGCGGGTTCGGGATGAGGATACCGGGGTTCAGGTTGCCCGCCAGCACGTCGTCGTTGCAGAACAACCGTCCATCCGGGCCAACAATGACGAGCGTAGAGTCGGCGGTGCTTTCGAAGTAAGCCGCCAGCACTGGCAGCCCTTCCGGCACCGTCAGGTTGAGCGTCGGCTGGGCGCTGACGTAACCGGCGCACTGGAGTCCGCGCGCATCGGTTTCGAAGGCCAGGACTTCGCCACCACCGGCCGCCCCTTCAAAAGCCTGAACTGCGCCAGATGGATCGAGGCTGGCCGTCAGCGCGGCTCCGGCTGTCTGGCGCAGCCCTGCTTCGAGTTGCGAGGCCAGATTGGCAGCCGGCGCGCCGGGCGGCAAACGATTCACCAGCGAATCAATTTCGAACTGCGGAGCGGCCACGCTGGGCGAATGGCTGAGGACGAGGAAGGCGGGGACGAGCTGGTTGCCTTCATACGCGCCCACCCAGATGGTATAGACACCGGGATCGGCCGACGCAATCTCGACGGTCGCGTCAACCACCTGCGCGCTGGTATCGTCGCTGCACAGGAATTCGCCGGACGGCGTACGCACCACGAGTACCGGGTCATTGTCGCTGTAGGTGAAAATCCGCAGGTTCTCGGTTGGATTATCGCTCAAGGTCACGCTGAGCGTGGGGTTGGCCGGAACGTAGCCCGTACATCCGGCACTCAGATCGCTTGCCGGGAACTGCCCGCCGCCAATGACGGAGACCACGAATGGATCGAGTACGAAATTGCCCTGCAGCGTGATAGCGCCGAAGGTTGGCGTGCCATCTGGCTGCACGGCGTTTGGAGCTGAATCCTGGGCGGCCAGACTGCCCGCGCCAACCAACAGCACAAGCAATAAGGCCACTAACCACCCTGTTCGTCGCATTGCATTCCTCCTGCACACCATCAGGAACCAAGCATTGCTTGCCACCGCCAATTATAAGGCAGACAGGGTTGACTTACGACCACCCACCCACCGCCGCTACCGCGACGATGATGATCAGCAGGGCCAGCACAATTGTGGCGATATTGGCGATCAGCCGGGTTTGGTCAGACTTCTTGCGGAAGGCGACGGCGCTGTGCGCCACCACGACCGCGAGGGTATTGGCGAAGGCGTGCTCAAGCTGCGGCCGGCCGAAGACGCCCATCACGAGCAGCAGCAAAAGTCCAACCAGCCACTGCACGTCGAGCAGGATCGTCCACAGACGCATGCCATTCTTCACCAGCGGGTCGCCGGCGTCGCGCTTCTGCACAAGTGCCAGCACATTGATGACCAGCGCGAGTATGGCGAACGCCAGCACCACCCAGCGCAAGACAGAATGGATGGAGAGCAGGATGTCGGTCACGAACAGCATTCCTTTCGCTGAAATGATAAGCCTGGCGCGATTATAGCAGGCGTCCGGCGGGCCCCAGCGAACTCATGGCGGCGGTGGACTGGTTTGCCGCTCCGCTTTGTGCATTTCCGCACAAACCTTACGAAATCTTTCGCTCTCGTTCATTAACACTTTTTCACACTTCCACGCGAAAAAAGCTGTTGACATTAAGGAACTTTAACGTAAGATAAAGTCGAGTTAACGGAACGCGCACGAATCGGCGGTCGAACGCAGCGCTGGTGTACCGTTAACCCCGCCGGACGACGCACCACGATGGAGGACACAACATATGCTTACATTGGTGGCCTACATCGCCTGCATCACAGTTCTCGTGGCAATCCTGTATCTGGCGCTGGCGTTCCTGGTGGACGTGGCGCTGCGGTTGGTCGGGCGGCTGCCAGCCCCGGCCCAGGATCGCCTGCTGCGCACCCGCAAGCAGGAACGCCTGATTCACTAGACCTCACCCGCCAGCCTGGCGGTGACGCACCGCGCCCAAATGGGCGCGGTGTTTTATTTCCGGCGCAGCCTGCTAGACTCGACGGTACGCCGCCTGCTTACGAGACGAATGGACGAATGATGAACTGGTACGAAGACAGCATATTCTACGAACTGTACCCGCGGGCCTTCTGCGACAGCGACGGCGATGGGCGCGGCGATTTGCTCGGCATTCGCCAGAAGCTCGACTATTTGCAGTGGTTGGGCGTGGATGTGGTATGGCTGCTGCCGATTGGCGACTCGCCGCTGCGCGATGACGGCTACGACGTGCGAAGCTACTACCAGCTTCACCCGGACTTCGGGACGATTGAGAGCTTCAGGATGCTGGTGGACGAGGTTCATGCGCGTGGCATGAAGCTGCTGATTGACCTGGTGGTGAACCATACGTCCGACGAGCATGCCTGGTTCAAGGAGGCGCGGCGCAGCAAGGACTCGCCGTACCGCGATTACTACGTGTGGAGCGATACGCCAGACAAGTACCCCGAAGTCCGCATCATCTTCATTGACACCGAAACCTCGAACTGGACGTATGACGAAGGCAGCGGCCAATATTACTGGCACCGCTTCTTCAGTTCGCAGCCGGATTTGAACTACGACAATCCGAAGGTGCAGGAGGAAATGTTCCGCGCGCTGGCCTACTGGTGCGAACTGGGGGCCGACGCCTTCCGGCTGGACGCCTGCCCATACCTGTTCGAGCGCGACGGCACGAACGGCGAAAGCCTGCCGGAAACGCACGACTTCCTCAAGAAGATGCGCGCCTTCCTCGACACCAATTATCCGGGCACGGTGCTGCTGGGCGAAGCCAATCAGATGCCGGAAGACCTCCTGCCCTACTTCAGCGACGGCGATGAAATGCAGATGTCGTTCAACTTCATCGTGATGCCGCAGATCTATCTTTCGCTCAAGCGGCAGGATCACACGCCGCTGATGCGGGTGGTGCGCGATACACCGCCGCTGCCCGAAGGCTGCCAGTGGGCGACCTTCCTGCGCAACCACGACGAGCTGACGCTGGAAATGGTGACGCCGGAAGTGCGCCAGGAAATGTGGGAACACTATTCGCCGTACATGAACCAGCGCATCAACCTGGGCATCCGCCGCCGCCTGGCCCCGCTGATGGATGGCGACCTGCGCCGCGTGGCGATGCTGTATTCGCTGCTGCTGACTCTGCCGGGCGCGCCGGTGCTGTACTACGGCGACGAAATCGGGATGGGCGACGATGTGAGCCTGCCCGACCGCAATGGCGTGCGCACGCCGATGCAGTGGGACGACGGCCCGAACGCTGGTTTCAGCACCGCCCCGGCCAGCAAGCTGTATGCGCCGGTCATCGCTTCGGCAGACTACAACCCGGCGAAGGTGAACGTGGCGGCGCAAATGGCCGACCCGAACAGTCTACTGCACACGATACGGAAGATGGTGCTGGCTCGTAAGCAGGTTTCGGGCCTGGCGCATGGCGCGGTGGAGTGGCTTCCGAACGCGCCGAAGCCGGTGGTGGCGTTCACGCGCAGCGACGGCTCGTTCATGCTGCTGGCGCTGCACAATCTGAGCGGAGACGAGCAGATGGTGACACTGCCGCCGGGTAGCTGGCGCGACGTATTTGACGCCACACAAACGGCCGCCGGTTCGTTCACGCTGGGAGCGTACGAGTGGCGGTGGATGGTGGCAGAGTAAAGGGCTTCACCACAGAGGCCCGGAGAACACAGAGAAAAAAGAACGCGAAGGGCGCGACGAACGCGAAGAGCGCGACGAAG
>JAEURB010000245.1 GCA_016788435.1 Anaerolineae bacterium
GAGAGAAAATACGGCTGAGGGCGGCTTTCAACTTTCAACTTGTAACTCTCAACTTCGCTTCGAGGTGACTTATGACGCGCACGATACACGCACCCACCGGCACGCAGCTGACCTGCAAGAACTGGGCCATCGAGGCGGCCTACCGGATGCTGCAGAATAATCTCGACCCGCAGGTGGCCTTCGACCCCGAACACCTGATTGTGTACGGCGGGCGCGGCCGGGCAGCCCGCAACTGGGAGTCCTTCGACGCGATTCTCGAGTCGCTGCGCAAGCTGAACCCGGACGAAACGCTGCTGGTGCAAAGCGGCAAACCGGTAGCCGTCTTCCGTACGCATACCGATGCGCCGCGCGTGTTGATCGCCAACAGCAACATCGTGCCGCACTGGGCCACGCAGGAGAACTTCGACCAGTGGGAGCGCGACGGCCTGATCATGTACGGCCAGATGACGGCGGGCTCGTGGATATATATCGGCACGCAGGGCATTTTGCAGGGCACGTATGAGACATTTGGGGCGCTGGCCCGCCAGCACGGCTGGGAGTCGCTTAAGGGCAAGTTCGTCCTTAGCGCCGGGCTGGGCGAAATGGGCGGCGCGCAGCCGCTGGCCGTTACGCTCAACGAAGGCGTGGCCCTGCTCGTCGAGGTGGATCGCTGGCGGGCCGAACGCCGTCTGGCGCTGCGCCAGGTGGACGTGTTGAGCGACAATCTCGAAGAGGCGATGACATGGGTGGAGGAGGCCGTGCGGGCTGGCACGCCCAAATCGGTGGCGCTGATCGGCAACGCGGCCGAAATCTTCCCCGAACTGCTGCTGCACGGTGTGACGCCCGATATCGTCACCGACCAGACGTCGGCGCATGATGTGCTGTATGGCTATATTCCGGCCGGGCTGACGCTGGAAGGCGCGACGGAACTGCGCCTGCGCGACCCCGCCGCCTATTCGGAACGGGCGATGGCCTCGATGGCGGCGCAGGTCGAAGCGATGCTCGCCTTCAAGGACAGGGGCAGCATCGTCTTTGACTATGGTAACAACCTGCGCCAGCGTGCGCTCGATTACGGCGTCGCCCGCGCGTTCGACTACCCCGGCTTCGTGCCCGCCTACATTCGGCCGTTGTTCTGCGAGGGTAAGGGGCCGTTTCGCTGGGTGGCGCTCTCCGGCGACCCGCAGGACATCTACGCGACCGACCACGCGGTAATGGATCTCTTCCCGGAAGACGCTCACCTCAACCGCTGGCTGCAATTGGCCCGTGAGAAGGTCGAGTTTCAGGGGCTGCCCGCGCGCATCTGCTGGCTGGGCTACGGCGAACGCGCCAAAGCCGGCCTGCGTTTCAACGAAATGGTAGCGCGCGGCGAAGTCAAAGCGCCCATCGTCATCGGCCGCGACCACCTCGACAGCGGTTCGGTGGCCAGCCCCAACCGCGAAACTGAGGCCATGCGCGACGGGTCGGATGCTATCGCTGACTGGCCGCTGCTCAACGCACTGGTCAACGCGGTCGGCGGCGCGACCTGGGTGAGCATTCATCACGGCGGCGGCGTGGGCATCGGCTATAGCATTCACGCTGGGCAGGTGATCGTGGCCGATGGCACGCCGGAAGCGGCGCGGCGGCTGGAGCGTGTGCTGACGACCGACCCTGGAATGGGCGTCGTGCGCCATGCAGACGCTGGCTACCCGGAGGCGATAGCGTTCGCAAGAGAGCATGGCGTGAAGATACCGATGATGGGGCGGTAGGCGGACAGATTACGAACTGACCGGAAACGAAGAACCCCGCCTGACCGGCGGGGTTCTCGCTGTGAACGTGCTGCATACGACAGGCGTTTAGCCGGCTGCGCCCGTGCCGGAAGGCGGCGTGGAAGCCGGCGGCGCGCTGGTGGGAGCAGGAGTTTCGGGGGCGGCGGGAGCAGCAGGCTGCTCGACTGCCTCGCTCGGCTTCACCGGCGGTTCGGTCGGCGGCATGATGGACGGATTGGCCGCCGCAGGTACGTACTCGTACATCTGCTGCCGGTTGCCGTAGCCGCCACCCATCCAGGACATGATGTCAATCGCGAAGGCCAGGCCGACCCACACCCAATCGAAGCCCTGGATACCACCGAGGCCAGGCGCGATGGCCACGACCATCAGCAGCGTCCACGGCAGGAAGATGAGACCCAGAATCGGAACGAGATAGGTATCGAAGGTAGTTTGCCAACGCATCGGTTGCACCAGCCACCAGAAGAGCGCACCGAAACGCGGCCCCAAAAAGACAAGAATTGTGAACAGACAACACATGGTTGCTACTCCTCGTTACTCGCCGATCCCACCGTCATGATAACGTATTACGGGATAAGAGGCGAAAAGCCACAGGATGGAGAGCGAGACACTACAACGCGAAGATGGCTGCGTCATGTACCAAACGGTGCAGAAAAGATGTAGGGCCGGATGCTGAAGGCGATGTCGGCTGGCGGATGGTTGAAGCCCGCGGCTAACCGGGCAGCCGTTCACCGGCCTGAACAGCTATCGCCAGGTGGTTAGCCTTCGGAGCCATTGGGCAGGTGGCGTACGGGGTGAAGACGCACGGCAGGTTTTGCGCCTTGTTGAAGTCCAGTTCTACCCTGCCGTCCGCGCCCAGAGGCGCGTACAGTTCGCGGCCCGCGCCATATGTTTCGTGGCCGCTGGTGGCATCGCGGAACAGAAACCACAGTTCGCCGGCCTCGCCCTCGAACGCCTCCAGGCGCTGCGGAACGCCGTTGAATTCAAAGGCCACCGCGCCGGGATTGTTGACGGGAATAGTCGTGCCGATGACGGTTTCGACTTCAAGCGTTCGCTGGCTGGGGTGCGGTTCGAAGCGGCCTGCCACACGGAAGGCGACATCAGCAGGGAACCAAATACGGCCGGTGAAGTTCTGCCGGGCCTCGCTGGCCGCATCGCACATTCGCACGGCCAGGCGGTCGCCGCGCCGGATCACGAAGAACGTCATCTGCTCGACCTGGATGAGGGCCGGATACAGCGGGTCGTCGCTGAGCGCCGCCTCACGGACGAGTTGACCGCCCACCCGCACGGGACCTGCGCCGACTGCCACCCGAAGCGTGACGGCCCCGGCGCTGACTTTCAGCGTAGCCAGGCGTATGGGCAGGCGCGGCGGCAGCACGACTTCACAGTCTGGATCACTGCCCACGGCATTCTCTCCATCGTGCAGCCAGAACAGCCCGACCACGCTCAACCAGCCATTTTCAGCGCGAAGTTCGGCTTCCTGCTGGTCGCGCCACGCTTGAATGGCCTTGGCGTAGGGCTGCGTTTCCTCGATCAAGCTGGTCACATGGCCTCCCGATCAGAGCCACAGCGCCCGTCCGTTTCATGCGCCGTGCCAGTGCGATCTGAAGTCAATGTGAAAGCATCACGCGAGGGAAGTCAAGACGAGCTTTCTCCTGCACAGGGTGGCCGAAGCGCAATAGCGACGGATGCGCCCGTTGAAGGCACGCCCAGGCTCCAGGCCCACCGCCCATCCCAAGCAGGAAAACCGGCGACGCTCAACCAACCGTCGTCACCGTCCGTCCCATTCCTGCGCCGTGCTTGACGGGCCTGAAATCACTGTGATAGCATCCCGCAAGAGAGGTTTGGACAGGCTTTCTCGTGCCTGCCTGAATGGGATAGATGCCATGCCGGCGCCTCATCCTCATTCGCTTCTCCAGCGCGCGCAGCATGCCATGTGATCCCTCCGTACCTTCGGTCAGCCGCCTGACAAGCAAAAACCAGCAGGCGAGGTGACGAAGGCGATGAGGAACAAGCTCCCTGTTCGCCTGCGCGGCTCTTTACGTTTTTTGGTTTCGGGTGTGTGTGTTGCGCTATCATCTGCCGCACGGGCGGAAATCACAAGGCATTCGCCGGTAGCAGCGGGGTGGCAGGTTCAGTACGGCCGTTTGTAACCCAATTCATCAATCCCATCGCCGCCGGCCTGGCCCGTGTGACCCAGCTCAGCGCGGCTCATGCCGTATATGACAGTTCCAGCGGAACTGACGCATTGCCGCACATAGCGGGCCTTATTCATCCACAGGGCAACTCTGAATGTCGCAGTACATCATCCGGCGATTAGTCCAGGCTATCCCGCTCCTGTTCGCAATCTCGCTTCTGACGTTTGCGATCATTGAAATTGCGCCGGGCGATGCCGCGCAGATGTATATTGACCCGGAAAAGGGTACCGATCCGGCCTATATCGAACAGGTTCGAGTCAGCCTGGGCCTCGATCAGCCGTTCTACGTGCGTTACATCTCGTGGCTTGGCAAGACGCTGACCGGCGATTTGGGCTACTCGCTGAGGACTCGCCGCCCGGTGAGCCTGGAGGTGGGCGACCGCTTGCCCAATACGCTGATTCTCGGCGCCAGCGCGCTCCTGCTGTCGTTTGTGCTCGCCATTCCGATCGGCGTGATTTCGGCCGTGAAGCGGAATACGGCGGTGGACTACGGACTGAGCATCCTCGCGCTGGTGGGGATTTCGATTCCGATCTTCTGGCTGGCGCTACTGTTATTGCAGGTCTTCTCTATCCAACTGGGCTGGTTGCCCGCCTCGGGCATGCGCAACATGCGCCAGGAGCTGACGGGCTTCGCGGGCGTAATCGATGTGGCGCATCATATGGTGCTGCCGGTACTCGTGCTCAGTTTCGCGCAACTGGCGAGCTGGTCGCGCTATCAGCGCTCGGCGTTGATTGACGTGCTGGGGCAGGACTACATCCGCACGGCGCGCAGCAAAGGCCTGGCCGAACGCCGCGTGCTGACGGTTCACGCGCTCAAGAATTCGCTGCTGCCGATGATCACGGTGGCGGCGATCTCGGTACCCACCATCGTCATGGGCGCCTACATCACGGAAACCATCTTCAGTTGGCCTGGTATTGGCCGCCTGGGCGTCACATCGGTGGCCGGGCGCGATTACCCGGTCATCATGGCCGTCACGCTGTTGTCGGCGCTGCTGATCATCGGCAGCAACCTGTTCGCCGATATCTCCTATGCGTGGGCAGACCCAAGGATTCGCTATGACAGCCGTTAAGCTTCCGGCCGTGGCCCCGGCCGGGCTGGAGTTGAAGCAGGAGCGTTTTCGCGTTTGGCGCGCCTTCAAACGCCACCGGCTGGCGCTCGTCAGCGCGATCCTGCTGATCATTTTCTGCGCGATTGCGATCTTCGCTGACCGGATTGCACCCTTTGACCCGAACGCGACGAACGCGGCACTGGCGGGGGGCAAGCCGCAACCACCCTCGGCGGAACACTGGCTGGGTACCGATGCCTACGGCCGCGACTATCTCTCACGCACGCTGGTCGCCATCCGCATCTCGCTGGTCGTGGGATTGACGGCGGTCGTGTTCCAGGTGGTGATCGGCGTGGGTACGGGCCTGCTGGCGGGCTATTTCGGCGGGCGCACCGACAACATCCTGATGCGCATCACCGATACGTTTCTGGCCGTACCGGGGTTCATGCTGCTGCTGATGGTGGCCGGTATACTGGGCGGCACGCTGCCCGCCCTGATCCTCGCCATCGGCGCACTGACGTGGATGACCGTCGCCCGCCTCGTGCGCGCCGAAGTGCTCTCGTTGAAACAACGTGAGTTCGTGACGGCGGCGCAGTGCATGGGCAGTTCGCACTGGCGCATCATGGGCGTGTACATGCTGCCCAACCTCGTCTCGATCATCGTCGTGGCGGCCACGCTGTCGGTGCCGGCCGCTATTCTGACGGAGTCGGCGCTCAGCTTCCTCGGGCTTGGCGTTCCCCCGCCCAACGCCAGCCTCGGCAATATGCTGTCGGATGCCCAGCAGTGGATTCGCAGCGCGTGGTGGATTTGGGTGGTGCCTGGCGTCACGATTTCGCTGATCGTGCTCGCCTTCAACTTTGTCGGTGACGGATTGCGCGATGCGCTCGACCCCCGCACGCGTTCGTGAACGCACGGGTTTGGGCCGGGCCAGTATCCCGCATCTGTAATCGTAACGTTTGGCCGGTTATCAGATCAGGAGCAATTTCCATGCGTAAAGCCAGTCTCTTGTTCGTTCTGCTCATTATTCTGGCCGCGCTGCCGGGCATCAGCCTGGCGCAGGACAGCCAAACCCTCGTGGTGGCATCCACGGGCGACCCGCAGACGCTCAGCGGCCTGCTCGCCAATGACGGCAACAGTATCGGCGTCACGACGTTCATCTTCGAGCCGCTGGTGCTGGGCGGCGAAAACTGGGGCGACAGCATCGAGCCGGCGCTGGCCGAAAGCTGGAGCGTATCGGACGATGGCCTGGAGTATACCTTCAACCTGCGTCAGGACGTGACTTGGCACGACGGGACGCCGTTCACCGCTGCCGACGTGCTGTTCACGTTCCAGGCCGTGCTGGAAGAAAGCAACGCGATTGACTGGCGCTCGAACCTGATGCAGGACGGCGTGCCGTTCGGCTTCGAGGTCGTGGACGATCACACGTTCAAGGTCATCCTCAACGAGCCGGACGCCACGGTGCTGACCTCGGTCGGTATTCCGATTGTGCCGGCCCACGCCTTCTCGTCGCTCAATGTCGTGGATGTGCCGTTCAATACGAACCCAATTGGCACCGGCCCCTACCGCTTCGCCGAGTGGAACACAGGCGAGAACGTCGTCCTCGAAGCCAATGAGTCGTACTGGCGCGGCGCTCCGAACATTGACCGCCTGGTCGTGCGCTTTGTGGACGGCGCCGAGAATCAGGCTAACGCCCTGCTGGCCGGTGAACTGGACTTCGCGCGGATTGACGGCGCTGACCTGTCGCCGTTTGAGAACAACCCCGATTTCACCATTGTGCGCACCCCGCGCGACCTGATGCGCTATGTCGGCTTCAACGTCCTCAGCCCGAACGTCAGCGACCCGGCCGTGCGCCAGGCGCTGATGACCGGCCTCGACCGGCAAGCTATCATTAACACCGTGGCAGCGGGCAACGGCCTGCTGGCCGACTCGCTGTTCAATCGCTCGGTCTTCGTCTACGAAGAAGGCCGCAATCCGCAGGTGGCCTACGATCCAGCCGCCGCCGCCCAGATGCTGGCCGATGCCGGCTGGACGGACAGCGATGGCAATGGCTTCCTCGACAAGGACGGCCAGGAATTCACGATGAAGGTCGCATACCTCGGTTCGTGGGCGCTGATGCAGGCGATTGCGCCGCTGGTTTACGACAACTTCCGCGCGCTGGGCGTCAACGTCGAGCTGGTTCCGCTCGATCAGGCCGCGGCCAACGAGCAGATCTACAACAACACCGCAGTCGAGAAGCCGTATGATGCCATGCTGGGCGGCTGGGGTCTGTTTGGGCCGGAGCCGGATCACTACCGCAACTACCTGGCGAACGAGACCAGCTTCTTCGCCTACGCCAATCCGGAAGTCGTCGCGCTGTTCCAGGAGGGCCGGAGCACGACCGACCTGGATGCGCGCCGCGCGATTTACGAGCAGATTGACTCGCTGCTGTGGAGCGACCTGCCGTTCATCCCGATCTTCCAGCCGATTGGCGTGTACGTCTTCCGGTCGGACCTGAACCTGGACGAGGCGCAGGTAAACGGCACGTTCCTGACGGGCCTCAAGTTCCCGGCGCTCGCCGCTTTCACCAACTAGGCTGGGACTTCACCCATCATCAGGCAGTACATATCCGGGGTGGCCGATTGGGCCACCCCGGATGCTTTTTCGGATATTTCTCTCGCGACGAGGAAGCGCAGATACACAAGCGGCATCACCCAGGGTGGGGCCTTGCGCAGGCAGCGCTTCAGTCGCTGAGAACGGTCAGCCCGCGCACGATGGAGGTCACGGTCACGTCGCTGAGGTCGGCCACGTGGATATGCGCGCGCTCGGAGGTGACGGCCGTGCCGATACCCACGACCCAGAAACCACCCGCCAGCGCCGCATCCACGCCAGCCCGCGCGTCTTCAAAGACGACCGCCTGCCGGGGGTTGGCATTCAGCCGCCCTGCCGTCCACAGGAAGAGGTCGGGCGCGGGTTTAGGATTGACCACGCTGTGCCCATCGCCAACCGCATCGAAGAGGGGCAGCACGCCGAGCCGATCCAGCACCAGATGCGCGTTGCGGCTGGCCGAAGCGACCGCCAGATGAATACCGGCATCACGCGCTTCAGTGAGCAAACGGCGCACGCCGGGCAGGAGGCTGTCGGGCGTGAGCTGCTCCAGCATTTGCAAATAGGTGTCGTTCTTGCGCAGCATCCAGGCTTGGGCGGTCTCTTCGGCGAGGGGACGGTTTTTGAGCAGCACGCGCAGACTATCGCGCCGTGAGAGGCCGCGCATGGCGTCGGCTTCGCTGCGCGAGAAGGGGATGCCCTCCTCAGCGGCCAGTTTCTTCCAAGCCAGGTAGTGATATTCAGCGGTATCGGTGATCACGCCGTCGAGGTCGAAGAGGAAGGCGCGAATATGGGGATGGGTCATAGCAGTACCCCGCATTGTCATGCGCATTGCAATACACTCGCAGTTTACCACAACTGCATTGATTTCCGAACGGTGAAGCGGTGGGAACAGCGGCGCAAACCTTACGGCCACGAAATTAAGACTGGTGCTCACATATTGTAATATTTTTCAATCAGTGACGCACTTAATATCAATCAATTCGAATTTACGCGAGAAACCAGCCATTTTCACGCCTTTGGCACTTGTGAAGATTTGTCGGTATTCACGAAAATTTCAGACCATCAACCTTGTTATCAACCGTGTGCTTACCCGACAATAGAGGAGGCGTGATCCGTGCCGGATTCACGTTGCTTTCCGCGACCGTCTGTTCAAGGTGCAGCCACGACTCAGCCATGAAGAAAATCACACGCCACTCCCGCCGCATCGCCGTTTTCTTCGTCCTGCTTCTCATGCTTTCAACAGGGCTGGCCGCTGGCCGCGCACAGGAAGCAACCGACGACCCCATGCCAGTACCAACGGCAACGGCGACGATGGCCGCTGAGACCCCGGCCCCGCAGCCCCCTGAACAGACGACTGAACCCGGCCCCAGCCCGACGCTGCCGCCGGAAGTGACGAGTGAGGCCACCCAGCCTGCGCCGACGCCGCTGCCGGAAGTGACGAGCGAGGCGACTGAGCCTGCGCCGGTTCCGCAGCCAACCAATACGCCTGCCGCTTCGCCGTTCACGGTTGAGGCCATTTGCATGGAAAGCGGCCCCGCCTTTGTGATTACGAACAACGACCCGGATATGACCGAGCCGGCCTTCTATGTGCTGGAAGGCGCTGACCCGGTCGTGGCCGATCCCACTCCGGAAACGCCAACCGACGTTCCGGCTGAACTGCCGACCGACGTTCCTGCCGAACTGCCGACCGATGTCCCGGCCGAACTGCCAACCGACGTTCCGGCCGAACTGCCGACCGATGTCCCGGAAACCGAGCCTGATCCCGCAATCGTGGAAGAACCGGCGCCCGAGCCGGAAGCCGATACCCCGGCCGCCGTCGACGTACCGTTCATGCTCGCAGCGGGTGAAAGCCTGACGGTGAGCGGCGGCACGAGCCTGCACATCGGCGAGGATGTGTACGCGGCCGACCCGGAATGCCAGGCGCTTCCCGCCCTCGTGGTGAGCGCGGTGTGCGAGTTCGAGACCGGCGCCGCCTTCACGGTTGAGAACAACGGCGGCCCGATGAGCGCCGAAATGTCGTACACGATCAGCGCGATTGACCCCGAACTGACCGGCGCGTACCTGCTTGGCGCAGGCGAGTCGGTCACGATTGAGGCGGGCTACGGCTCACCCGTCTTCACCACAGGCGAGGTGACCAGCACGCTGGATGCGCCCTGCTACGCCCCGGCTGTCATCACGGGTGTGATTTGGGACGACCTCGATGCCGACGGCGCGCGCGCCGAGCCTGAACCCGGCCTGCCGAACGTGACCGTGACACTGGCCGACCCGGCCGGTTTCGCTCTGACGGCTGTGACGGCTGAAGACGGCTCGTACAGCTTCGAGATGCTGCCCGCCGCCACCTTCACGGTGCAGGTGGACACGACGACGCTGCCGCCCGACTACGCGCTGACCGCCCCGGCTGGCGCTGGCGAAGCGGCCATCACGCTCGATGTGATCCTCGACCTGGATTACACGGCTGACTTCGGCTTTGCGGCCGTGCCGACGGCTTCGATCAGCGGGACGGTGTGGCTGGAGACCGGCAACTTCGGCGTGCGCGACGCTGGCGAAATGGGCGTGGCGGGCGCGATGGCCGAGCTGCTCGATGAGAGCGGCGCGCTGATCGCCAGCGTACCGGTGGATGCTGCTACCGGAGTCTACACCTTCGCCGAGCTCTTCTCCGGCGTTTACACCATTCGCCTGGCGCAGGCCACTCTGTTCACGCCGATTGGCGTGACGTGGGACCTCGACGGCGACCTGAACTTCGAAACCGCGATTACGCTGGAAGCCGGTCAGGCGCTCATGGGCGCTGACTTCGGCATCGCCGGCACGTTCTGAGACGCGAGGATCACTGATGCGTACACTTCACTCCCTGACCGGGGCGCTGTCGTCGAACCGCGCCCGCCTAGTCCTCGTAATCGCAGTCGTTGTTGGCCTGCTGGCGCTCGCGTCGGCAGGTTTTGCCATTAACATCACCGCCATCACGCCTTCGTGGTCGGCTGTGACGGGCAGCAGCGGCGCGCCCGACTGCCTGTACCTCAATAACCTGTCGTCACCGGCCGAGGTCCGCTTCGGCGACAACGACACCAATCCGGCCAATCCATGCCCGGCCCCGGGACAGCAATCAGGCCTGGGCATCACGGCGGGGGCGAATGGCGTCTTCACCAATGGCACGCCGTTTGTGCTGGGCGAACTGACGCACTTCAACAACCAGGTGTTCGCCTCCAGCCAGCTCACGGGCGCCACGCTCAATTTTGCTATCGCTTCGAGCGCCCCGGTCGCGCCCAGCATCTCGACCGCCGTGACGGTGACCGAGACGGCCAACAATCTGGTCACGTGCCCGTTTGGCGATACGCCGCCGTGCGCCGACCAGATTTCGATGACCCCGTCGGCGGTGTCGTTCACCGAAGGCGCAGGCAACTATCAGCTTGAGATTCTCGGCCTGATCCCCGGCACGGCGGGAAGCTGCACCTTCAACCCGGCTAACTTGCAACTGTCGCTCATCAGCGAAGAAGACAGCAATACGACGGCCTGTGTGTTCGGCCGCGTCACTCAGTCCAACGAGGCTGAGCTGCAGATTGAGAAGAGCACCCCGGCCACCGTACTCGTGCCGGGCGAAATCGTTGAGTTCCAGATTGACTACTCGTGCGCCAGCACCACGGCCTCGTGCCTCGACGTGCTGCTGACCGACTTCCTGCCGCCGCAGCTTGAGTACGTCAGCTCGACCGGCTCGATTCACACCACCAACCCGCTTGGCCAGCACACGCCCGGCAGCAATACGGTGCTGTTCGATTTCATTGACCCGCTGCCCGCCGGCTCGACCGGTTTCGTCACCATTCTGGCACGCGTAACCAATAACGGCACGCTCGCCAACGGCCAGGCAATCACCAATACGGCCACCTCGACCATCTCCAACGGCGAGACGAACACCACCAGCACAACGACGCCGGTGCAGACGATGTCGGCGTGGGATGTGCAGAAGACGGGCGATGCGACGGCCTACATCAGCACCGAGCCGCCGATCACCGACATGACCTACACGGTGCAGATTTGCCCGAACGGCAGCAACGTCAATCTGCGCGGCGCCGTGATGGTGGATACTCTGCCGCCCGGCGCGACCTTCGTCAGCGCGACCGGTGGCGGCACATTTACCGCTCCGAATACTGTTTCGTGGGACCTGGGCGAACTGAAGGCCAGCGACCCATGCGCGACCCGTAACGTCGTCGTCCGCTTCACCAATCCGGCCCTGCCAGCGCCGCCCCTGTTCGTAGCCGGCCAAACCGTGATCAACACAGTGAATGCATCGGGAACACCGATTGGCGAACCGCTGTGGACGGACTCAGCGACTTTGCCGCGCGTGCTGCAGGATTTTGTCCCCAACCCCAACATGACACTCAACAAGGGTACGGCGCGCACCGACTATATTGTCGGCGCGCAGGTGGACTATGCCCTGACGCCGCGCAACAGCGGCAATACCAATCTCTACAATCTGGTGATGACCGACAATGTGCCAGACCAGCTGCGCGTGACGGCCATCGAAGTTGGCGGTTCGGCGTACCCGGTTGTCGTCGAATATGCCATCAACGGCAGCGGCAGCTATACGGTGTGGCCCGGCTCGCCGTTCAACAGCAACCAAACGCTCAACGTGGCGGCGCTCGGCCTCGGCCCGAACGACTGGGTCACCAGCGTGCGCTGGCGCTTCAACCCCGGCTTCAGTACGCCACCCGGCTGGTCACTCAGCCCGGCCGCGCGCATCATCGGCACGATCACCAGCCCTGACCGGCTGGGCGCTCCGGTCGTGGTCGGCTCGCAGGTCATCAACCACGCCACGATCGGCTGGGAATACCTGCCCGGCGGCGTTGGGCCATGCACGAATCCAGGCGGTGTGTGCGGCAGCACCGGCTCGCCGAACGCCACGATTGACATCGTCGCCGTGCCCGTCCCGGTCTTCGACAAGACGAGCGGCGGCGGCGCAGCCACGGGCCAGCGCTTCATCATCGGCCAGCAGGTGGGCTATTTCGACCTGAGCGTTAACAACAACACCGGTATCGCGGTGGACAGCTTCACGATCACCGATGATATTCCGGCGCAGTTCAATGTGACGTCAGTCAACGTCGGCACATTCACCCCCTGGAGCGGCACCGTTGGCCTGCGCTATCAGGTCAACGACTCTGGCACGTGGGTGAACTGGCCGGGGACGCCGTTCGCTGAAAGCGCGGCGGCCACTGCCCCGGTGCTGGGCGCGGGCCAGTATATTTCGGACATCGAGTTCAGCTACGGCACAGTGCCGAACGGTTTCCGCGGCGCGCCGCGCATCTTCGGCGCGACACTGGCCACCGACCGCAACGGTGTTCCGGTCGCCGATGGCGCGACGATGACCAACAACGGCGCGATGAGCTGGGTCTATCAGGGCGTGCCGTCCAGCCGCACGGATGTGACCAACGACCCGATCCGCCTGCCGACGGTCACGCCGGTGGCCAACAAGACGGTGACCAGCACCCCGCCGTTCATCCCCACGTCGGCCGTCAACTTCCGGCTGGGTGTGGGCGCGGCTCCCTCGTCGCCCAGCAACGTGATGAACAACCCGATTGTCTCGGACCTGCTGCCGGTTGGCGTCAACTATGTGTCGTATACGTATGACAACAACGGCACCCTTCTGCCTGCGCCCGTCCTGACGCAGATTCCCAACTTCAACGGCACGGGCCGCACGATGCTGCGCTGGACCTTCACCGGTTCGCTCAATCGCGGCGAGATGGCCTACATCAACCTGAATACGACGCTGGCGGCTGGCACACTGGCCGGCAACCTGACCAACGAAGTGCGCGTGGCCGTCACCGACATGCCAGTTAACGGCGGCGTGCCGGACGCCGGCGACTGGGACGGCGTCGGTGGTTCCGGCAACAGCGTCTCGACGGGCAGCGTTACGATCGCCGTCGCCCCGCTGGTCGGCCTCGACTCGCACAAGAGCGTGCGCGGCGAACTGGATTCGTCGTTCTCAGCCTTCCCGAGCTACGGCCAAACTGTAGCCAATGGCGATGTGGACTACCGCCTGTACATCGTCAATCGCGGCAATGTGCCGATCAACAACGTGCGCGTGATTGATATTCTGCCGTTCGTGGGCGATACCGGTGTGCGCGACCTGCGCGCCCGTCATTCCGCATGGCGGCCGGTGTTGACGACGCCGGTGACGCCGCAGGCCGGCGTAACGGTTTACTACTCGACGAGCGGCAATCCGTGCCGCCCGGAAGTCGTTTCGAGCGGCCCTCCCGGCTGCAGCATCGCGAACTGGTCGCTGGTGCCGCCGGCCAACATCGGCGACACACAATCGCTGCGCTTCGATTTCGCCGGCACACTGCTGCCGGGGCAGTCGTTCACCTTCCAGTGGGGCATGCGCGCCCCGGCGACTGCGCCCGCGAACAGCATCGCCTGGAACTCGTTCGCCTTCGCCTCGACGAATGCCGACACCGGCGTGCCGCTCTTCCCGGCCGAGCCGAACAAGGTCGGCACCTACTTCAGACCCGATGTGGTCCCGCTGATTGACATCGAGAAGCACACCAACGGCTTCGATGCCGACCAGCCCACCGGCCCGCTGGTTCCCACCAATGGTGTCGTGAACTGGGACTACTTCGTCACCAATACCAGCCCGGTGGCCCTGGAAAATATCGTCGTCACTGACAGCGACCCGTCGGTGGTGGTGACCTGCCCGCAAACGACACTGGCCGCTGGCGCGACCATGACCTGCACTGCCAGCGATAGCACGCCGCAGTTGGGCCAGTACGCCAACATCGGCAGCGTCACCGGCCAGTCGGTCGTTAATGGCACGGTGGTCACCGACGAAGACCCCAGCCACTACTTCGGCTACGACCCGCTGCTGGCGCGGCTGGGTGACTTCACCTGGATTGACCTGAACGCCAACGGTATTCAGGAGGCTGGTGAACCGCCGCTCGGCGGCGTGACCGTGCGCCTTCTCGACTCGGCTGGCGCACCTGTTGACGACCCGAATCAGTCCGGCAACCAGCCTTACGTCACGACGACGGACGCCAGCGGCTTCTACCAATTCGTCAACCTGCCCGCTGGCACGTATCGCGTGCAGTTCGACGTTCCGTTCCCGTATACGCTGACGCTGCCCAATCAGGGCGGCAATGACGCGCTGGACAGCGACGCCGATCCATTCAACGGCATCACCGGCCCGGTCACGCTGGCGGCGGGCGAGAGCAACCAAACAGTTGACGCGGGCTTCGTCGCTCGTGCGGCGCTGGGCGACCGCGTTTGGCTGGACAGCAACGGCAACGGCATTCAGGACGCCTCGGAAACCGCGACCGGGCCGGTGGGCGGGCTGCTGGTGCAGTTGATGTCCGCCGACGGAACGACCGTGCTGGCCAGCACCTTCACCGACGCGGCTGGCAATTACGTCTTCACCGAGCTGCCGCCGGGCGATTACCGTGTGCGCTTCCCGGTGCCGCCCGCTGGCTACCTGTGGACGACGCCGAACGCAGGCAGTGACCCCGCGCTGGACAGCGATGTCATTCCATCCACGCGTCTGACCGCCGTCACCAACCTGATCGCTGGTGAGGTGGACCCGACGTGGGATGCTGGCCTCGTGCCCGTCGCCAGCCTCGGCGACCGGGTGTGGTACGACAACGACTTCGACGGCATTCAGGATGCGGGTGAACCGGGTGTTCCCGGCGTGACCGTGCGCCTGCTGGATGCCAGCGGCAATCAGGCCACCCGCGATGATGGCTCACTCATCCCGGATGTGGTGACCGACGCCAACGGCCTGTACAGCTTCACCGGTCTGCGCCCGGGCGTGCCGTACGAGGTGCGCTTCACGCGGCCGGCCAACACGCTCTTCACGGCGCAGAACGCCGGCTCAAATGATGCGCTCGACAGCGACGCCATCGAGAGCGGGCCGAACATGGGCCGCACGGGCCAAACCACGCTCACGCCTGGCCAGAACGACACGCGCTGGGACGCCGGCCTGATCCGGTTGGCCAGCCTCGGCGACTTCGTATGGTACGACAACAACAACGGCCAGCAGGATAGCGGCGAACCCGGCGTGCCCGGGGCGGTCGTGACGCTGCTCGACGCGGCCGGAAATCCGGTGACGCAGGACGCGCTCGGCGGCACAATCAGCTCGATCACGACGCCGGCCAGCGGCTTCTACAGCTTCACCAACCTCGATCCGCGCATGCAGTACATCGTTCAGTTCCAGCGCCCGGCCGACACCAACTTCGCCACGCCGAACACTGGCAACGACGCGACCGACAGCGACGCCGTACCGAGCGGCTCCCTGCCGCTGGGCATTGGCCGCAGCGGCGTGATTACGCTGAGCGCCGGCGAGAACGATATGACGATTGACGCCGGCGTGGTGCCCGATAGCAGCCTCGGTAACTTCGTTTGGTACGACAACAACAACGACGGCATTCAGACGGCCGGCGAACCGGGCGTTCCGAATGTGACTGTGCAACTGCTCAACAGCGATTTCAGCCAGGCCACTGACGAGCGCGGCAACGCGATCCCGGATCAGGTGACGGATGCGAACGGCCTGTACCTGTTCCCGCACCTGCGCCCCGGCAGCTACGTCGTACGGTTCCTGCCCGCAACTCTGCCCACGGGCTACACCTTCGCCCGCACGGGCCAGGGCACGGCCGCGACCGGCAGCGACCCGAACCGCTTCACCGGGCGCACCGGCACGATCGCGCTCGGCGTCAACGTGGATGACATGCGCTGGGATGCTGGCGTGGTGACTGAAGCGGCCCTCGGCAACTTCGTCTGGGAAGACATCAACGCTGACGGTCTGCAGGGCGGGCCAAGCGAACTGGGCGTGGCGAACGTCACGGTGCGGCTGCTTGACGGCAGCGGCAACCAGGTTGACAACCCGAACACCAACGCCATCAATGACTACTACGAGGTGACGACCGACGCCAACGGCTACTACGGTTTCACCGGACTG
>JAEURB010000252.1 GCA_016788435.1 Anaerolineae bacterium
CACGCCAATCGTGAAGCGGTGACCACGCCCTTCAATCGCCTCGATCACGCCATCAGGAGCGACGGCGCTGACGACGAAGCCTTCGCCGGGGCGCTCGACCGCCTGATGATGGAAGCTATTGACATGGGCCGACGCGCCAAGGATGGACGCCAGCCGGGTATCGGGCACGGTGGAAAGCTCGTGCGCGACGTAGCTGCGCGGCTTCTCCGGCGCGTACTGATGGCGAATCGCGCCCGGCACGAACGTCTTCACGTCCTGCAACAGCGTGCCACCAGCCGACACATTGAGCGTTTGTACGCCACGGCACACGCCGAGGATCGGCATGTCAGCTTCCAGCGCCCAGCGCGCGAGCAGGATTTCGGTTTGGTCACGCAGGTCATCAATATCGTCAGTCTTCTCGTGGGCGCGCGCGCCGTAACAGGCGGGGTTCACGTCACCACCGCCGGCCATAAAAAGCCCGTCGAGGCGGGAGAAGACCGAGCGCAGCGTTTCGGGGTCAAGCGCCAGTGGCAGCAGCACGGGGGCCGCGCCAGCCGCTTCGAGGGCGATGATATAGGGACGGCTCATGCCGAAACGTTCTGGCAACCGGTCAGCGGCCGATGTGTCATGGAACGTCGGGATGCCGATGAGCGGCTTCGCCATTCACAAACCTCCAGCCACGGAATATTAAGAGGGCATGTTACCCAGTGTCATGGGAGAGAACTTTACCTGTTTGATACAAGGTGGTCAATAGCGGGCGAAGCGAAAAGAATCCGAACGCAGGCACGCAAGCAGAGGCGTTGAACCGCCTGCGCCGCTGTTACACGCGCAGCGCGCCGCGAAAACCCCGCGCGGCGTAGTATGAGTCCGCACCGTTGTGGTAGATGAACACATGGTCATAGCGGCAATCGCCGAAAATCGCGCCGCCAAGCTTGCGAATGGCGTGTGGCGTGATCAGCCAGCTCGACGTTTTGGTGTCGAACCGGCCGAGTGTTTGCAGCGTGTGGTACTGCCCCTCGGTGAGCATCTCGATGCCCATCTCCGCCGCTAAATCCAGCGCGCTGTTCTTCGGCTTGTGTTCTTTTCGTCCGTCAAGCGCCGCGCGGTCGTAGCACAGGCTGCGGCGCCCAGCGGGGCTTTCGGCGGAACAATCCACGAACAGGACTTCGCCCGTCGCGCTGTCGAGGCGGATCACGTCCGGTTCGCCGCCGGTCTGCTCCATCGCGTACAGCGACACCAGCTTATCCGGATGCGCCTCCAGCCGGGCCTGCACATTCGCCCACTCCAGCCCAAAATGGCGGCCCATATTCTTCTCGAAGCGAGCTTTGAGGGTGATGATGAGTTCGGCGCGTTGCTCGGTTGACAGGGCCATCCAAGGTTCCTTTCCATACTCGCCGAAACGGCACGCATGTTCTATGCCTGAACAGCGTACTGGAAGAACCTCCTTCCGTCAACCTGCCTCGCTCATCAACGCACGCACGGGCAAAAAAGACCGCCAATGCGGCGCGCTTCAGCAACTCGGGTCTGCTGTATAATTCCCCTATTCGCGGCGCGTGCGCCGCTTTTCGGCGTTCACAGGATAAGTGCTTCGTCATGTCTGATTTGTACCTGATCGCCGGGCTGGGCAACCCCGGCGCGCGCTACGAGAACACCCGCCACAACATCGGCTTCCGCGCCGTCGAGCGCTTCGCGGCCAAACACGGCCTGACCTTCGGCAAAATCGAGCACAAGGCGCAGACAGCCAGCGGAACCGCCATCGGCCAGCGCGTGCTGCTCGCCAAGCCGCAGACCTTCATGAACGTCAGCGGCGAGTCGGTGCAGCCGCTGGCCTCGTTCTACAAAGTGCCGCCGGAACGCTTGATCGTCGTCGCCGACGACCTCGACCTGCCGCTCGGCACGGTACGCCTGCGGAAGAGCGGGAGTTCGGGCGGGCAGAACGGCCTGAAGAGCATCCTGCAGCGGCTCGGCACACAGGAAATCGCCCGCGTGCGGCTCGGTATCGGCCGCCCGCCCGGCCGCATGGACCCTACCGACTATGTGCTGGGCGCCTGGAAGGGCGACGAGGCCATCATCGCCGTCGAGATGCAGGACCGCGCCGTAGCGGCCATTGAAACCTGGCTGCGCGACGGCATCGAGCTGGCGATGAGCCGCTTCAACGGCGTGGTCGAGAGCGCGAAGCCGCCCGCCAGCCCGCCGCCCCAACCACCGGTGGCTCCATAATGCAGTTGCACGGACTGCTCGAACTGCTGCGTGAAACCGCGCCGTACCGCACGGCGCTGCGGGCGCTGCGTTCCGCGCCAGCGGGCGAAGTCATCCCCGCGCTCGGCGTGATACGCGCGGCCCGGCCCTACGTGCTGTCCGCGCTGGCCACCGACTGGAACGCGCCAGTGCTATATCTCACCGCCCGCGTAGACCGCGCCTACAACACTGCGGAGCAGCTTCCGGTTTGGCTGCCCGGCCGGGGCATCCTGCGCTTCAGCGAACCGGGGCCGCTGTTCTACGAACGTTCGGCGTGGCTCGATACCGCCGCCCGCGCCCGAATCGAGACGCTGGCCGCGCTGCTGCCGCCCAGCGAAAGCCCTCATCCCCCAACCCCTTCTCCCTCAGAGAGAAGGGGTGAACCTCCCGCTACGAGGCGCAACTCCCCTCTCCCTGAGGGAGAGGGGTCAGGGATGAGGGCGAATGAGGTCATCGTCGCGTCGGCACGCGCTCTGATGACGCGCACGCTGCCCGTCAACACCTTCCGCAAGGGGACGACTACGCTCAAACCGGGCCAGCGCTGGACGCTCGACAAGCTGATCGCCAGATGGGCGCAGATTGGCTACGATAGCGCGCCGCTCGTCATTGAACCGGGAACCTATACGCGGCGCGGCGGGCTGCTCGACATCTTCCCGCCCGCCCTACCCGCCCCGATCCGCATCGAGTTCTTCGACGACGAGATCGAGAGCCTGCGCACGTTCGACCCGATGACGCAGCGCACGACCGGTAAAATCGCAGCGGCCGTCATCACCCCGGCTTCTGAAACGCTGCCCGAAGGCGCACCGCAGCTGGCCGCTCATCTCGCGCCGTGGTTCGCGGCCTTGTCTGAAGCGGGGGCCGATATGACCAGCCCGCGCGCCGACGAGGAGCCGTTATCCACCGGCGCGGTCTTCCCGTTCCTCGACTACTACCTGCCCTATCTGTATCCGCACCCGGTCAGCCTGCTCGACTACGCGCCGGACGACGCGCTGGTTGTGGTGGACGATCTCGATGAGCTGCGTGATACCGTGCAGGCGGTTGAGGAGGCCGCTGAGAAAGCGCGCACCGAACGCCTGAACACCGGCCTGCTGCCGCCCGACTTCCCGCAGCCGTATCTTGGCTGGGAGGCGCTTGAATCGGCATTGCGCGGCCGCAAGGTGGTCGCGCTGTCGGCCGGGGTGGACGCACGGGCCGACGCCGGCCGCCACCCGCTGGATGACACCTTCCGGCCGATACTGTCGCCGGAGAGCCGCTACGGCGGGCAGATCAAGCCGATGCTCACCCAATGGCGCGAACTGAGAAACGGCGGCGACCGCGTGATCGCCGCCACCGCGCAGGCCGCCCGGTTGAGCGAAATCTGGCAGGAGCAGGAGTCGGCGTATCTCACCCACACCAGCGTGATTGGCGAACCGCCCGCGCCGCGCAGCATCACGTTTGTGGATGGCACACTGCACGAGGGCTGGCGGTTGCGCCCCGGCGATGGCGACCTGCACCTGTTCACCGACGCCGAGATCTTCGGCTGGAGCCGCCCCGAACCCCGCCGCCGCAAGACGCCGAAGAAGGCTCGGACGCCCGAAACCGCCTATGCCGACCTGAAAGAAGGCGATTTCGTCGTCCACAGCGAATACGGTATCGGCCGCTTCGCCGGGCTGCGCCGCCGCACGCTGGAAGGCGTCGAGCGCGAGTTCCTGCTCATCGAGTATGGCGGTAACGATGCGCTGTTCGTGCCGATCCATCAAGCCGACCGCCTGACGCGCTACGTCGGGCCAGACGACCGCCCGCCATCGCTCAACCGGCTGGGCCAGGCCGACTGGATACGCATCAAGACGCGGGCGCAGAAGGCCGCTGAAGACGAAGCGCGCGAACTGCTTGAGATCTACGCGACACGGGAGGCGGTCGAGCGGCCGCCCTACCCGGCCGATACGCCCTGGCAGCACGAACTGGAAGCGTCGTTCCCGTATGTGGAAACGGAAGACCAACTGCGGGCCGTGCGTGACGTGAAAGCCGATATGGAACATCCGCAACCGATGGATCGCCTGGTCAGCGGCGATGTAGGCTACGGCAAGACCGAGGTCGCGCTGCGGGCCGCCTTCAAGGCCGTGATGGACGGCAAGCAGGTGGCGGTGCTGGCCCCGACGACTATCCTCGCCCAACAGCACTACGAGACGTTCTCGCGCCGCCTGATCCCGTTCCCGGTGACGGTGGGGCTGTTGTCGCGTTTTCGCACGCCCGAGCAGCAGCGCGCCGCGCTGGCCGACCTGGCCTCCGGTGAGATAGATATCATGATTGGCACGCACCGCCTGCTCTCGAACGATGTGACTTTCCGCAATCTCGGCCTGCTGGTGATTGACGAGGAACAGCGCTTCGGCGTCAAGCACAAGGAGCATTTCAAGAAGTACCGGTCGCAGGTGGACGTGCTGACGCTAACGGCGACGCCAATCCCCCGTACGCTCTACATGAGTCTGTCGGGCGTGCGCGACATCAGCATGATCCAGACGCCGCCCGACGAACGACTGCCCGTCATCACGCACGTCGGACCGTTTGATGAACGGCTGGTGCGGCAGGCCATCCTGCGCGAGATGGAGCGCGGGGGGCAGGTATTCGTCGTCCACAACCGCGTGCAGACCATCGAGGCCGTGCATGAACGGCTGGAGGAGACCGTGCCAGAAGCGCGGATCGCTGTCGGCCACGGCCAGATGGATGAACGACTGCTGCAAACGGTGATGGAACAGTTCGGCAATGGCGAGTTTGACGTGCTGCTGGCGACCGCCATCATCGAAAGCGGGCTGGACATCCCGAATGCCAACACGCTGATTATTGACCGCGCCGACTTCTTCGGCCTCGCCCAGCTTTACCAGCTGCGCGGACGGGTGGGCCGCAGCGCCCAACAGGCCTACGCCTACTTCTTCCACCCTGCCCACAATCGCCTGACCGATGAGGCGCACATGCGGCTGGAAACGCTGGCCGAATACACCGACCTCGGCTCGGGCTACCAGATCGCCATGCGTGACCTTGAGCTACGCGGCGCGGGCGATATCCTCAGCACGCGGCAGAGTGGCCAGGTGGCAGCCATTGGCCTGCACCTCTACACGCAGATGCTGGCGCAGGCGGTGCGCGACCTGAAGCGCCAGCGGGGAACGGGCAGCGCCGGTATGCCGCCCGAACCGGCGATCAGCCAGAACAGCGTGCTGATTGACCTGCCGCTGCCGGCCTATCTGCCCGCCGACTGGATCCCGGAAATGTCGCTGCGCCTGCAAATCTACCGGCGTATCGGCGGGCTTAGTACGATTGAGGACACTGAAGCGATGCGCGATGAACTGACGGACCGTTTCGGGGCGCTGCCCGCCGCCGTGGACGGCCTGCTGTTTCAGATTACGGTCAAGCTGCTGGCGCAAAAGGCTGGCGCGACCGCCGTCATGGACCGCCGCGACCACATCGAAATCCGACTGCCGTATCTGGTAGAGATGAACCGCGAACGGCTGGAAATGCGGCTGGGCGACGGCGCACGCGTGACCCGCGTGGCGGTCGAGCTTTCGCACAGCACGGACTGGCGTGACCGCGTGCTGAACGTGCTGACGTTCCTCGGTGAACGGCTGCGCGCGCAGGCCGTGGGAGCGGTGTGATGGCGAAGCACAAAGCCTTCGCCTATGTCGTGCGTACCGACCGAACGCCGCCGCAGTTGCTGGTCATGGCAAGCACTGAAGGGCCGGGATTCGAGGTCGTGCGCGGCAAGCAGGACCTGCATGAGATCATTGCGGAGACGGCCGCGCGCGAAGTGGCCGAAGAAGCGGGGTTGACGAACTGCGTGCTGGGCCGTGAACTGGGCATCGTGCGCTGGCAGAATGAAATCCAGCATTTCTTCCTGTTCTACGCTCCGGACGGCCTGCCAGATGCCTATGAGCATACGGTCAATGCCCCGGATGCAGGCGACCACGGGCAGGTGTTTTCCTTCTCGTGGCTGCCGATCTCGCTGGAGATTGAGGGCCTGCTGGTGCAGGGCAGCGGGCGCTTCTTGACACAACTGGTGGAAGCCATGCAGCGCTGATTATCCGGCCGATGCTTCCCTCACCACGTCCATCATCACCCCGGCTGTAGCACGCTGAAGATCGGCCAGTGTGATGGGAAAGATGGCATTGTGCGCGCCGCCCGCCGCATAGAGCATATCGAAGCGGCCCAGCGATTGGTCAATGAAGATCGGCAGCCGGGCGGTGCGGTGACCGAGCGGCGGCACACCCCCCGGCGGATAGCCGTAGATATTGACGCACTCGTCTGGCGTGGCGATACGGACTTTCTTGCGCCCGACTCCATAATACTCAGCGAGCTTGCGGTCATCCACGCGCTGATCGCCGCTCGCCAGCACCAGAATGGGCTGATCCGCCCCGTTCAACTCAACGATGAAGCACAGGCTCTTGACGATCTGGCCGAGCAGGCAGCCGATATTATCTGCTGCCTGCTGACTGGTGGCGGTTGTGGTTTCAAAGAACACCATCGCTGTGCCGGGCACGAGCACATCCAGCGCATCCTGCACATGAGCGGGCGAATAGGGTTCCATGCGAAGTCCCTCTGACTGTCGAAAGCGCCGGGAAGCTACCGTAGAAAAGGCTGGAAAACAAAACGCGGCCCGCGCCTCAAAGCGAGGACGGGCCGCCTTTATAGTCCTGGTTGGCTGTGAACTAGCTCTTGCTGAAGCTGGAACCCGGCACCGGCTCGTGGTGGTGGCCGTTGGACGACCGTTCCGGCAGGTGATCGGGATCGAGCGCTTGCAGCGTGCTGAGCACCGAGAGGAAGACGCCATACTCCTCCGGGCTGAAGCGCTGGCGCAGGGCGTTATCCACCTCAGCGGCGCTCTCGGTCACCGGCTCGCGCAGAACTTCCGCTTTCGAGGTCAGGTAGATATGCACAGCGCGGCGGTCAGTCGGGTCGGGACGGCGCTCAATCAGGCCCTTCCCTTCGAGCTTGTCGAGATTGGGGGTGAAACTGGTGGCGGCGCGGCCCACGGCCCGCGCCAGTTCGGAGGCGTGCTGCCCGTCGCGCTCGTACAGCGAACGCAGGATATACCACTCGATGATCGTCAGACCCAGCGGCTTGGTCGCACGGCCAAAAAGCTGGTCGAGGTTACGAAGCGCGATATCCAGATTGCACCACACCGAGCCATAGAAGCGAAGCTGCGTTGATTGGGGCATGTCGTGGCCCGCCTTTCCACTATTTCCAACGATACACAATAACAGATAGTCTACCAGCCGAAAGCGTTCCTATAAAGGGCCGAAGAAAAGACTCAGTAGACTCTTATATCAATCTGTTACGACCCTGATGAGGAGTGTAAGACTTCCAAGGTGCACTGAATCGCTGTCTTTCAGACGCACCGGCTGATTCGGTGGCACACGCCGGTTATTGACGAAGGTGCCGTTGGCCGAGTCGAGGTCAATCAGGTGCAGGCGTTCGTTGTACTGCACAAGGGCCGCATGCCGCCTTGATACACCGGCGTTCTGGCCATCGAACGGAGCCAGATCCAGATCGGGGGCGAAGTCGCCACCCACCTCCAGGCGGCCGAGTACGATCCCGCAGGTTTGTTCGGTCAAATGCAACAAGAGGCGGCCATCGGGCAAGCGGCTTGGTTGTGGTACTTCAGACATGGTCAACCACCCTTTCGCATATTATCGCATGCCAGAGTGTACATGTTCCATAAACGAACTGGACGCCGGGCGGTATACACTGAGCGTATGGTTCTGCAAACTGAGTCAATTGGTTATAACGTGAGGACGGTCTTTTAACGTCTTCTGGATGGAATCGCCTCTCAGATCAGGACAGATCAGGGGTTGGAGAGTCGCGGCCCAGATCGGCCAGGTCTGAATACGAGGATTTGCGCGAGCCAAGTGTTTGCAGTAAGACCACGCTGGCGACGATGATCAGGCCACCTGCCCACTGCACCGGGGCCATAACCTGGCCGATGAAGATCGTCGCAATCAACGACGTCAATACGGGTTCCACCGAGCCCAGAATGGCGGCCCGCGTTGCGCCCAGCCGCTGCAAGCCGACGTAGGTCATGAAGATCGGCATGACGGTGCTGACCACCGCCATCGCGAACAGGTAGAGCCATGCTTCCGGCTGGGCGGGAATGCGCGCACCAGACAGGAGGCCAACGACTGTCAGCGCCATGAGCGCGCCGGTGGTCATCATCGCAGCGGCACGCGCCCGGTTTGGCTGGCCTTTCAGGATACGCGCGTTGAGGGTGTACATCACCGCGACGAGGAGCGCGTTGAGCAAGGCAGCCAGCACGCCGATGGCGTTACCACCCGACAGCCCTTCGCTGAAATCAGGCACGGACAGCGCCACGCCCACGAGGGTCATTCCGAGCGCCACCCACCCCCACCCCGCCCACCGGTCGCCCAGTGAAAGCGCGATCAGGGCCGTGATGGCCGGGTAGGTGTAGAAGATGACGACATACGTACCCGCTGGAATCCGTTGGAGGCCGAAGAACGCGCACAGGGCCGCCATCGCCAGCAGAACGCCAATCAACAGCAGGCGCACACGCGGCAGCGGCGGCGCGGACGTTTGTACTCGCGCGCGAGAGCGCCGGGCCGCGAACCAGGCCAGCAGCCAGAAGATCGGCATGGTGAACGCATAGCGCCAGAGCGCGATCTCGGCTGGCTGAACATTCAGTTCGAGCAGCTTGGCCGTAAACACGGGCAGAAACGAGTATCCGGTGACCGCCACCAACATGGCCACCAACCCCACATAGCGGTCGGGCATACCGGTGTGGATGGAAACGGGCGTAGCGTCCGTCGAAGCCATACGATGCACCTGCACAAGTAAGCTCAAATAGAAAAACGAGGGGCCGGGAGGCCGGCCCCTCGCAAGCACTTGCCCTGGAGACTGCCGCTAGGGCAGCAGCGCCGTCGCGAGCACCACCTGGTCGGAGAGGGCGGTCACCAGCGTCGGCAGAATACCAACTGCCAGCGTGCCAACGAAGCAGATATAGGTGGCCCAGCGCAGCGCATGCCCTTCCTCCGGCACTGGCTGACCCTCGCCATCGCGCAGGTACATGTTGACGATGATGCGCGCATAGTAGTAGGCGCTCACAACCGTCATGATGACCGCGAAGACGACCAGCCCGATCAGGCCAGCGTTCACCGCCACTCCGAATACCGCCAGCTTGCCGATGAAGCCGGCCGTGAGCGGTACACCAATCAGGCTGAGCATGAAGACGGCCATCATGAAGGCCAGCAGCGGGCGGCTGCGGCCAAGCCCGATGAAGTCATCAAGCATGACGCCCGACCCGTCGTCCTTCTCAAGCACAATGACGACCGCGAATGCGCCGAGCGTCGTGAACAGGTACGTAATCAGGTAGACCAGAATCGCGCGTACCGCCGCGTCCTGCAAGCCGGGGGTTGCGCCAGCCGCCAGTGCGATCAGGATGTAGCCGGCGTTGGCAATGGACGAGTAGGCCAGCATGCGCTTGACGTTCTGCTGGGCGATAGCGACCAGGTTACCGATGAAGACCGTGAGCGCCGCCAGCAGCGACAGAAGCCCCTGCCATGCCTGGCGGATTTCGGCGTCGTTCATCAACACGCCGCCCATCGCCACCATTGCGATCCGCATCAGCGCGGCAAAGCCGCCGAGCTTCGCGCCGACGCTCATGAAGGCGACCACACTGGTGGGCGCGCCCTCATAGACGTCCGGCGTCCAGACGTGGAACGGTGCAATGGCCGCCTTGAACCCCAGCCCGACCAGCATCAGGCCCGCGCCAGCCACCAGATAGAACAGGTGAGGCGAGTTCGACTCGAGTACGCGGCCCGCGCTGGCGAACACCAGTTCGAGCTGCGTGGTGCCTGTCGCGCCGTAGACGAGGGCTGCACCAAAGACGAAAAACGCGCTGGCAAACGCGCCGAGCAGGAAGTACTTGAGACCCGCCTCTTCCGACTTGGGGTCGGGCGAGCGAAACGCCGACAACACGTAAAGCGGGATGCTGAGCAATTCCAGCGCCACGAAGATCATCACGAGGTCGGTTGATGACGCCATCAGCATCATACCGAGCGCCGAGAACATCAGCAGGATGTAGTACTCACTGCGAATGATACCGGTGCGCTGCACGTAGCGGATGCTCATCAGAATGCTCAGAATGGCCGTGAGCAAGACGACGACGTTCAGGAAGCCGGTGAACGCATCGGCGCGATACATGCCGAGGAACGCGCTGCCGTTGTCGCTGAACGTCAGCAGCGCCGCGATCAGCGCGAACACCAGGCCGCCGACAGCCAGCCAGGGTATAAGCCCTTTTCGGCTCTTGGGCAACAGAAGGTCTACGATGACGAGCACGCAGGCCCAAGCTGCTACCGCGATGGCCGGCAGTGCGGCCATCAGGTTGAGCTGTTCCAAGGTTGGGATATAGAGCATGACGGATGCCTCTCCAGCCGCGCCGGCTTACGGCAACTGCGCGATCTCAGTCTCGGCCGGCTGGACTTCCTGCACGAGCGCATTGACCGACGGATCCATCGGCGCAATGAATGTGTTAGGAGCCAGACCAATCCACAGGATCATGATGACAATAGGGACGAGTACCGCCAGTTCCGTCCAATGCAGCTTGGGCAGGGAACGGTTTTCCTCGTGCTTGACCTCGCCCATAAAGACCTTCTGGAAGAAGGCCAGGATGTAAATGGCCGCCAGAATGACACCGGTCGCCGCCAGCAGCGTGAAGACTACGCCTGTCAGCGGGCTGCCCACCGAGCCAAGCAGGATGGTGAACTCACCGACGAAGCCATTGGTGCCGGGCATACCCATGCTGCTGAGCGCAATGACGAGCGCGATTCCACCGAGCAACGGCGCGGTCGCCCACAAGCCGCCGTAGGCCGACATCTGGCGGGTGTGGCGGCGCTCGTAGAGCATGCCGACGATAAGGAACAGGCCGCCCGTGCTAATGCCGTGATTGAGCATCTGCAGGATGCTGCCGTTGATGCTGGCAGACGCCATCGCAAAAATGCCGAGTACGACGAAGCCCATGTGACTGACCGACGTATACGCGACCAGCTTCTTCATGTCTGTTTGGGCGTAACTCACCCACGCGCCATAGATGATGCCGATGACCGCCAGCACCGCGACAAATGGCGCCCAGTCCACACTGGCGTCAGGGAATAGCTGCAGGTTGAAGCGGATCATGCCGTACGAGCCCATCTTCAGCAGCACAGCCGCCAGGATGACGGACGCGGCGGTTGGTGCCTGCACGTGCGCGTCGGGCAGCCAGGAATGGAATGGCCAGACGGGGACTTTGATGGCGAAGGCGATGAAGAAGGCCAGGAACAGTAGCGACTGCGTACTGAACACACCATCCAGCGGCAAGACCAACTGCCCGCTTTGCATCATCTGGACGATTTCGGGCTGCGCGAACGTGCCGGCGGTCAAGCCCAGGTACAGGATGGCGACCAGCATCAGCAGCGAACCGGCCATGGTGTAGAGGAAGAACTTGACGGCGGCGTATACGCGCTGCTCGCTGCCCCAGATACCGATCATGAAATACATCGGTACGAGGGTCACTTCCCAGAAGAGATAGAACAGGATCAGGTCCTGCGCGATGAAGACGCCAATCATGGCCCATTCGAGCAACAGCATGAAGATGTAGTACAGCTTCTGCCGGCCGCGCTCTTCAAAGACGTGCGCGCGCCACGAAATCAGGATGGCGATAGGGGTGATGAAGGTCGTCAGGATGACCAGAAACAGGCTCAACCCGTCAATGCCCACGTAGTAGCTGATATTCAGCGACGGAATCCAGGGCGTTTGTTGCACGAACTGGAGCGAGGTGTTGTTCGGGTCAAACTGCGCCCACAGCACCAGCGAGAACAGGAAGGTCACGATACTCGTGCCCAGCGCAACCAGCCTGATGTTGCGCGCTTGTTCCTCGCGCAGGAAGAGCAGGATGATCATCCCGACCATCGGCAGAAACAGCACTACCGTGGCGAGAGAAAGACCAGTCAGTTCCATCGTTTCGTCGCTCCTCGATTAGCCGCGCTGGAGCAGCGGCAGCAGCAGTACCAGGACCACCACCACCACGCCGAACAGCAGGGTGATGGCATAGACACGGATGTAGCCCGACTGCGACCGGCGCAGCGTATTGGCTCCCCAGCGGGTGACACGGCCCGCCCCGTTCACCGCGCCGTCAACCACCTTCTGATCCACATCCCGCGACAGGAAGTGTGCAATGGCATTGAATCCGTTCCACAGCACCTTGTTATGCACCCAGTCGTGCAGGAAGCGATCATCCAGTTCTGTGGCCAGCCAGGCCGATGTACGCCGGAAGGGATTGACGAAAATCCGGTCGTAGAAGTTATCCCAGTACAGGCGAGCATTAGCCATCGTCCACATTTGCTGGGTGGCTTCCATCATCTCAAGCGGGTCGCGCTTGCGATTGAAAACCGGAACGCGCGCATAGATGCGGTTCGCCATGATGGCCATTCCGATGGCGACCACCAGCGACAGAATCGCGATCCAGAGGTAGAACTCGCCCGCGTGAACCCGCATGACCGACGACTCCAGCCACTCGGTCAGTTCGTGCGGGCCGAAGATCTTCTCCAGGCCAAGCACGCCACGCGGAGTGTTCATGAAGCCGCCGAAGAAGCTAAAGAAGGCCAGCACCAGCATCGGAACGAGCATCATCTTCGCGCTTTCAGGCGCGTGCCCGGCCGCTTCGGTACGCGGTTTGCCGTGGAAGACCAGCACGATCTGCCGCCACATATAGAAGGCGGTGAAACCGGCCGACACCAACAACAGGCCGAAGACGATATAGCCGATGACATTGTTATCCTGCAGGCCCGCCGTCCAGGCATCGGCCAGGATTTCGTCCTTTGACCAGAAGCCGGCGAGCGGGAAGATACCCATCAGTGCCAGCGTGCCGATAAGGTAGACGAAGTAGGTGACCGGCATCCTGCGGCGCAGGCCGCCCATGTTGCGCATATCCTGCGGGTCGAACGCCTCTTCGTGATCGTCATGCTCATCATCATGCCCGTGTTCGTGGACGTGATGATGACCGTGCTCGACGCCGTGAATGACCGAACCGCTGGCGAGGAAGAGCAGCGCCTTGAAGAAAGCATGTGTGACGAGGTGGAAGATCGCCGCGCCGAACGCCCCAACACCCACCGCCGCCACCATGAAACCGAGTTGGCTGACGGTTGAGTAGGCCAGTACGCGCTTGATATCCCACTGGCCCATGGCGATGAAGCCGCCCACCAGCGCCGTCGCCGAGCCGACCAACGCCACAACGGCCATCGTCGTTGGCGTCAGTTCAAAGAGCACGTTACTGCGCACCATGATGTAAACGCCCGCCGTGACCATCGTCGCGGCATGGATGAGCGCGCTAGCAGGTGTGGGGCCGGCCATGGCATCGGGAAGCCAGGTGAACAGCGGGATCTGGGCAGATTTGCCCGTCGCGCCGAGCAACAGGAAGAGCGTGATCAATGTCAGCGCCGTCGTAATTGGCATGGTGAACGGGCCGACGACCACATCGCCGCCCTGCTCGGAGAGGATTTGCGCGCGGGAAAATACGCCCAGATCTTCGTAGACGATGGAGTCGTTGCTGGTGGCGGGGAGCGCCGGCCCGGTTTCGTGCTCACCTTCGGCCGGCGCAGCGTGTTGGCCTTCGGCCGGGGCTGGTTCTGCCGCGGTGTGTTCCCCGGCATTCGCCACCTCACCAACCGTCACCTCCGAGATGCCGGTGGCAAGGTCGGCTTCGGCTGCTTCGGCCTCGTGCTGAATCTCCTCGACCAGATGCTCGTTGTAGGTGGGGTTGGCGACTTCGCCCGCCTCGTAGTAGGTGAGCGTGCCGAAGACCGCGAACATCAGCACCATGCTCATGATGACGCCGAAGTCGCCGATACGGTTCATGATGAACGCTTTGCGCGCGGCAAGGCTGTTGCGCCAAGCCACGCCTGAGCGGTCGAACCAGAAGCCGATGAGCAGGAACGAGCAGAGGCCCACGCCTTCCCAGCCGACGAACATCACCAGGTAGTTGTTCGCCGTCACCAGCACCAGCATGAAAGCGAGGAACATGTTGAGGAAGGCAAAGTAGCGATGGTAGCGCTCATCGCCATGCATGTAGCCTATCGAGTAGACGTGAATGAGCGTGCCGATGCCGGTGATGATGAGCATCATCGTCACCGAGAGGCTGTCCACGCGTTGCTGCCAGGGGATGTTCAGTCCGGCCGAGGGGATGTTGATCCAGCTCTCAAAGACCGGCGGATTGACATTGACACCCTGATAGTAGTTGTAATTCATGAACACGTAGAGCAGCACCACTACGCCAAAGGTGAGCGCAGAAGCGATCGTCGCAATTGAGCCCACCCACTTCTCGCCGAGGCGCGCGCCCCAGAAGATGTTGATGATGGCCCCGATTGACGGGATCAATACGACCAGTGGTGCGAGAAGCCCGAGGTTTTCCATTCAGTGTGTCCTTCAAGTGCCGACCGCCCACAAGCACACAAGGGGCGGATGGCAAGCGCTCTTTTCCGCTAACCTTCCATCTGATGCAGGTCGTCCACGTTGATGCTCTGCCTCGTGCGGAAGATGGCGACGATCATCGCCAAGCCGACAGCAACCTCGGCGGCCGCGACCGCGATCACGAAGAAGACGAAGATCTGCCCGGACGTTTGTCCCCAGTAGCTGGCAAAGGCGACCAGCGACAGGTTGGCCGCGTTGAGCATCAGCTCGATGGACATGAAGATCAGGATGGCGTTGCGGCGCAGCAACACCCCCATCACGCCCAGCACGAACAGCACGATGGACAACATCACATACGGTTCGATTTGTGTCACCATGATGTTCCCCTTCGCCCTAGTCGCCCGCGCCCGGCGCCGGTTCAGCGGCGTCTGGCAGGCGCGGCGCATCAGCAGTGGTCACGACTTCCTGCCCCACCTGAGCGGCGATCACGCTGGGGAGCGGACGGCTGACGACGCGGCGCTGCGCAGGACGGGCCTTTGGCTTGGCCGAACGCTGTGCCAGCACAATCACTCCGATCAACGAGGCGAGTAACAGCAGGCCGATGACCTGGAATGGCAGCATGAACGTGGTCAGCAACGAATAACCCACCTGCTGCGGCGTGCCGTAGGGCGCTTCGGCCGGCGCACGGAAGGGCGCGAGCACCGTACGGACCGCGCCATCCGAGCTCAGCGCGTCCATAATCACGAGCAGATCGGTGTCATTTTCGGCGAACCGGTAGTTGTCAATCCGATAGATGACCGCATCTGGCCGCGCGGGGTCTACGATGGCAAAGTCCACCGTGATCGCGTCGTGCTGAACGACTTCGGAAAGTTGGCCCGTCGCGATGGCGGGAACGAGCGCCGAGAGCGTATTGACGAAGCCACGCGTTTGTTCCAGCACCTGCAACGTGGGGCGGGCCTCCGACAGATTGATAAATTGCAGGCGACTTTGCGAGGACGGGAAGACGGTGGAGGTGCTTTGCGAAACCACACGCAGCTCTGGGAGTGCGCCGGTTCCATAGGCGATCACTGCAGCCGCTTCGCCCGCCGGAATCTGCATGTCGAGCGCCACCGGCTCGCCATCAGTACCTGGCGCGACGCTGATCTGTGCGCCCCCCTCAGGGATGGGGAACCAGGCCGTCGACTCGCCCTGCGCCACGCCTTCAGTAATCAGAACGGCATCCACATACACGCTTACCGGCATGTCCTCGCCCCAGGCGTTCAGCACGCGCACCCTGGGCGCGGGCTGCGGCGCAGTACTCGCGCCGGTTTGGGCGTTGATGACGACGAAGCCGAACGAGAAGAGCAGACCCAGCGAAAGCGCGAACACCAGCGGAACAAACCAGCGGAAGTGACGGGCCGAGCCTTCATCCGGCTTGGGGTTTCCCCTCAGTTTGGCGTTGCCGAGCAGCATGATGACGAACAGGAACAACACCATGATGGCACCGGCATAGACCGTGATCTGAATGAGCGCCAGGAACGACGCATTCAGCATCAGGAACATGAAGGCGATACAAACCATCACGAGGATGAGGGAGAGCGCGCTGTGGATAGCGTTATCACTCAACAGCATCATGACGGCAGCGGCAATCGCCAGCGCGCCGACAATGATGAATGGCCACAGATCTATCATTGTCCGATCCTGTCGGGCGAAATCACATTGTGCAGTCTAACACAAGGCGCGCCCAAGTTCAAAAACCAGAACCTTCCCGCAGGCGAAGCCTGCGCGGGCGCGCCGGACTGCTGGCGGCCCGAAGTGACACAAATAAAAAGCACCTTGTCCACAGGGAGCGAGGTGCTTCCTGAAGCCCGCCGCCCTGTCAGCGCGGGTTCTCCATATCCGGAATTGACCGGTCGAAGCTGCCCGGCTCGACGGCTTGCGGCGTCTCCTCGCCACCCTCCGGCACGGGATCGATCAACATGGACTTGTCGAAGATCGAATCGTCACGGTCGGTGAAGGTGAGCCGGAACTGATGGCCCAGTTCAATCGCCTGGGTTGGGCAGGCATCTTCGCAGTAGCCGCAGAAGATACAGCGCAGCATGTTGATCTCGTAGGTCTTGGCGTAGCGTTCGCCGGGGCTGAAGCGCTCGTCATCGGTATTCTCGGCCGCCTCGACCCAGATGGCGTCGGCCGGGCATGCTGCCGCGCACAACGCGCAGCCGATGCACTTCTCCAGGCCGTTCTCGTAGCGGCGCAGGTGATGACGGCCCTTGTAGCGCTCACGTACCGGGCGCTCTTCCTCAGGATATTGAACCGTCACCGCATCGTCCAGCGCGTGCCTGAACGTCGTGTTAAAACCGCGCAGAATGTTCATCGCTTACCCTCCACCTTGTTCCCCGCCCGCACCTGGCTAGCTGTTATCTGCACCCGAGCTGCCAGACGAGGCGCTGCGTTCGGCGGCCTTCTTTTCACCGAGCGTAGCCAGACCATCAAGAGCCTTGAGCGTCCACTCATAGCCTACAATCAGGATGCCAAGCGCGCCGCCCAGAACCTGCGACAGTGTCCAGCCCAGCCCGCGTTCGCCGGTGATAATCGGGTCTTCCGACCAGTCTTCCTGCTTCGATTCAGGCGCGGCGCGGCGATCTCCACGGCCGAAGATGATGTATCCGCCCACCATCAGCACGAGGAAGAACAAGCCGGAAGCGATGGCATAAACCAGCACCGAGCCGGTCGCATCGCCCACCAGCACCGCAATCGCCGAGCCGGCCACCGCAACCAACGCCAACGGCAGCAGCACCTTCCAGCCAAGCGCCATCAGGCGGTCGTAGCGGATGCGCGGCAACGTCGAACGAATCCAGATCATCAGGATCAGGAAGAGGACAACCTTGCCGATGAGGACCAGTGGGCCGAGGATCGGCACGTAATTGACAAGCCCGAAGCCATCGTGATAACCGCCGAAGAACAGCGTAATGACAATGACGCTGATGCCGATCATGGCGATGTATTCGGCCATCATGAACAGGGCGAACTTCATGCCGCTGTATTCTGTCATGAAGCCCTGCGTCAGTTCCTGTTCGGCTTCCGGCAGGTCAAATGGCGAACGGTTGACTTCGGCCAGCAGCGCCAGAAACAGGATGCCGGCCGCCAGCGGATTCTGGAAGACGTACCACTGATAGACGTAGGTTTGCTGGGCGATGATCGCGCCGAGGCTCATTGAGCTGGCGATGAGGATCGGCACCGCCATCGTCAGGCCGAGGCTCAACTCGTAGCTCAACATCTGGGCTGTCGCGCGAAGGCCGCCGAGCATGGCGTACTTGTTGTTGCTCGACCAGCCGGCCAGCACGACGCCATAGGTGCCGATGCTGGTAATGGCGAGCAACCACAGCACGCCGACCGCCGGATCAGCCAGCCCCATCGGCACCTGATACCAGTTACCATCCGTCCACGGGATCATCAGATCGGGGCCGAGCGGGACGACGGCCAGCAGGATGATCGCCGGAACGGCTTTGAGCATCGGCGCGAGGCGATAGACCCACTTGTCCACGCCAATCGGCTCGATGTCTTCCTTGAATATCAGCTTGATGCCATCGGCCACCGGCTGTAACAGACCTTGCGGGCCGGCGCGGTTGGGGCCAACGCGCTGCTGGAAGAAAGCGATGAAACGCCGTTCCAGCACGGTTGTATAGGCGAAGCCGGTGAGGATGATGACGAAGAAAATCAGCGAGAATACAATCGCGTGAACGGTGCTGCACGCCGAATTGGTCGTACATTGCACGATCTGATTCGGCGCAACCCGGTCGTAGCGGAAGATAGTCTCAGCCAGGTTGACGACTACCGTGAATACCGGATTGACCGTGGCCAGGAACAGCGCGCCACAGACCATCAGCACCACAACGGCCGCAAGGATTCCCCACCACGGGATACGGCGGCGGCGGGGTTCCGGCGCAGGCGGTGTCGTGTGGAGCGTATCTACCATTTCAGCCATTGAGATTAGCCCCCGATCTTCGTCACGGTACCGTGAGTCAGGCTCAACGGCGTGACTTCACCACTCAGGCGGCGCGGCAGCACAATCGAACCTTTTGGCGCGGCGTGGTTCACGCGGGCGCGTGCGCGCACCGTGTGGTCACCGGCGCTCACCTGCACGTAATCCCCGTCCTTGAGCGCCAGCTTCTCGGCATCGGCCGCGCTGATTTCGACATAGGCTTCCGGCACACGCGCCACGAGGCGCTCAAGCGCAGTTGGCCGGAAGTCCGGGGCGCGATTATACAGGACGGCGGACGGAATCACCCACAGGTCGCCGCGTGCGTGCGTGACCTTCGGAACGTCCACGTCTGCCGCCGCAACCGTCTCGCCCTGGTCGGCTGCCGTCGCGATCTGCACGCCGAGGCCACCCATGTTCTTGTAAGCCGTTCCACCGTAGTAGAAGTCACTGCCGATTTCGGGCAGTTGAGGTTCGACGTGGGCCAGTTCGCTAAAGCGCGAACCAGCGAAGACCGGAAGCTGCTGGGTCATTTCCAGCATGACTGCCGCCGCTGACTGTTTGGCGCGCCCCTTGCCCAGCCGTTCGAGCAGGCGCGACAGCGCGCGCCAGGCCGGTTCCGACTCACCCACCGGGCCTTGCGCCATGTAGAAGCGCTGCACGCGGCGCTCGCCGTTGGTGTACGAACCATCGCGCTCGGCAAAGCTGGTGACTGGCAGCACGACGGCCGCCTGGTTCGCCACGTCATCCGGCCACAGCGTGAGGGTGATGATGTGTTCAACCTTACCCAGCCATTCCGCCGCAGCGAGGTCGTCGCCCGTGAGGTCGGCCTGCGCCACGATCAGCACCTTTGGCGGCTGGCTGATGATTGCCTGCGCCGCTTCCGGTGAGAAACCGGTGTAGTGAAGGCCCATCGCATTCGCGCCGGGGAAGACCCCGATCAGGCCGTTTTGCGACTTGCCCGTGTGCCCGCTTTCGATGAGCAGGTTGGCGGCGGATTGCATCAGCGCCCTGCTGCCTTCGAGCGTCAGACCTTCAGCGCCCGCGACGATAACCAGGTTGTTGGATTCAGTCAGCCTGGTAGCCAGCGCCTTGTGGTCAGCCTTCAGGTCGCGCAGCCATTCAGCGGCCTTGCCGGTCGCGTAGCGCGGCTGTTCGCTGGAGAAGTCGTCCATACGCGTCGGGCGCACATTGGCGACGACCACGAACGCACCCCGGTCGTGCGCCTGCTTGATGCGCAGACGCCAAACGGGGGCTTCCTCTTCGAGGTCGGCGGCGATGACCAGCACCGCGTCGCCCTTGCCCAACTCGCCGAGGTTCGTCCCCACGCCCACACCAACCTGCGCGACCAGTGACTGCCCGCCGTGCGAGGGCGGCCATGCGCCGAGACGCGAGCCACCGGCGGCTTCCACGACCTGACGCAGCACCCAGGCATCTTCATTGCTCAGACTGGGGCCGGCCAGCGCCGCCACATCACCACCGGCCGCCTGCAGAATGGCCGCCGCACGATCCAACGCCTCGTTCCAGGTGGCCGCCGTCAGGCTGCCGCTCGCGCCCTTCTGCATCGGCTGGGCGAGACGCCCGGCACTGCGCGAGAAGTGATGTCCGTAGCGGCCCTTATCGCAGATCCAGATTTCGTTGACCGCCTCATTCTGGCGCGGCATGATGCGCTTGATGACGGCCTTACCGCCGGCATCACGCTCCAGGCGCGTTCCGGCCGAAATGTTGCAGCCGACCGGGCAATGCGGGCAGATCGAGGGGACTTCGGTCATCTCCCACGGCCGCGCGCCAAAGCGGAAGTCGGTGGTAGTGAGCGCCCCAACCGGGCACACGTCGGTGGTATTGCCACCGAAGTACGAATCGAAGGGCGGGGTGCTGTTGGTGATGATTTGCAGGGAGCGTCCACGCTCAAAGAAGCCGAGCACATCGTCGCCAGCGACTTCCTTCTGGAAGCGAATGCAACGCGCACACTGAATGCAGCGTTCCTCATCCAGCAGGATCAAGTCGCCAAGCGGGAACCGTTTGTCGAGATGCTGCTTGTCATCAAAGTTCATACGGCTCACGCCGGGGCCGTAGTTCATCGTGAGGTCTTGCAGCGAACACTCACCGCCCTTGTCGCAAATCGGGCAATCGAGCGGGTGGCTGGTGAGGAGGAACTCAAGGACGTTGCGGCGGGCGTCGGTCACGGCCTGCGTGGTCGTCTTGATGACCATTCCATGCGCGACATTCGCCGTACAGGCGGTCGCCAGCTTCGGCTGCATGCGCACCGACGGCTGGCCATCTTCGCCCAGCACCCACTCACCGGAGTCCTTGTCAACCGCACGCACGCCCATTTCGACCAGGCACATGCGGCACATACCCACCGGCGCCATCTTGGGGTGATAGCAGAACACGGGGATGTCTGTACCGATCCCTTTGGCGGCATCCACGAGGTTCGCACCAGCAGGAACCTCGTACTCCTGCTCGTCAATGAAGATCTTCACCATCTTGGTCGCTTCACCCATTGCCCTATCCCACTCTGGAACTATCCGCCCCGAACGGCGCGGCGAACGTTTCGGCGCAACCTGTGCCAGCCCAACTGATGAGCCTGCACAGCGACAATCAACCTTACTCTCCCAGCATCGCTCTGGCCCGATTGAGACCGTCCAGAGCGCGATCCTGTGTCATTTGTGCCACGAACCCGAAGCGCTCATCCGCCACACGCCCGGCGGAAATCTCGTACGCACGCTCGAAGTCCGCTTTGGCGCGTTCGGGCTGCTGCTGCTTCAAGAGAAGCTCTCCGCGCAGCACGAGGTTGGAAGCCGCTTCAGGATACCGTTCGATGGCGCGGTCAAGCTCGCTATCCCACTCCCCGTAATTCCCGGTCAGTATCCCGTACAAGCGTCCTAGGAAGGAACGATGTTCCCGCTCCGTCGCTACCTTGAACTCCAGCGCCGCCAGATCCGGGTTGAGTTGCATATTGCTGGCGTCCGGCCGGGCTGGCGCAATCTCACCGGCGGACGGAATGGGCGCGGAATCCTCCCAAACCGTTTGACTAAGCTGCAACTGGCCTTCGTCTTCCGGAGACCCATGATAGGTCGGCAGTCTATCGTTCATTGTAAAATCGCCCCTGTCTTTGCACATAAAGCGCGCGCCGAAAGGGACACGCGCGGCTAGGCTTTCAGATGTTTCTTGAAATCGTCCGGGAAGTTCTTGATAGTGGAGATGGCCGGATTCGCCGCGAAATCGCCGAACGCGCAAAGTGTCGTACCCTGCATGTTGTGCGCGACGTTCGAGATGAGATCCACGTCCCGCTGTTCAGCCTCACCCGCCATCACACGGTCCAGCACCTTGTCAAGCCAATAGGTGCCTTCGCGGCACGGCGTACACTTCCCGCAGCTCTCGTGCTTGAAGAACTTGGTGACTCGCGAGGCCACCCAGGCGATGTCGGTATCCTCATCCATGATGATGACGGACGCGGAACCGAGGATTGAACCGAATTTGGAAAGCCCTTCGTAGGAGAGCGGCGTATCGAGCACCTCGTCGGTCGCCTCGATAATCGGCCCCGAACCGCCCGAAGGCAGGATGGCCTTCACCTTCTTACCGTTCGTCACACCACCGCCATGCTCGAAAATCAACTCGCGGAAGGTGATGCCGAAGGGAAGCTCATAGTTGCCCGGTTTGTTGACATGGCCGCTGAGGCAGAAGACCTTGGTGCCGCTACTCTTGTCGGTACCGATCTTCTTGTACTCGTCCGCACCGTTGACGATGATCCAGGGCACGTTGGCCAGCGTTTCGACGTTGTTGACGACCGTTGGCTCGGCATATAGACCACCGCCCTTCTGGGCCGGGAACGGCGGGCGAACGCGCGGCTGCCCCAGCTTGCCTTCGAGGCTTTCGAGCAGCGCGGTTTCTTCGCCGCAGATGTACGCACCGGCGCCGAGATGGGTGTAGACCTTGCACGACCAGCCGCTGCCGGCGATGTTCTCGCCCGCGAAGCCGGCCTTCTCGGCCTCCTCGATATGCTTGTCGAGGGCATGCGCGACATCCCAGAACTCACCACGCAGGTAGATGTAGACGGCCGTGGCCTGAATGGCCCAGGCTGCGATCAACGCACCCTCGATCAACTGGTGCGGATTGTTCTCCATGATCTGGCGGTCTTTGAACGTGCCGGTCTCCGATTCGTCGGCATTGACGACGACGTACTTGACTGGCTCGCTCTGCGGGATGAAGCTCCACTTGAGGCCGGTGGGGAAACCCGCTCCACCGCGCCCGCGCAGGTTCGAGGCCTTCACCACGTCAATGACTTCGGCAGGCTTCATTCCGAGCGCCTTCTTGAGGCCCTCGTAGCCACCATGTTTGGTATAGACCTTCAGCTCGTGGATGTTCTTGACATCCCTCTCGCGGTAGATGATGTTGAGGCCGTTCGTAGTCATTTCTCGCGCCTCTACGCCTTCTTCTTCGGCGTCTTTGAGCCGGCCGCTTCGGCGCGCCACTCCGCCAAATGCGCCTTCATCTTCTCCATATCGAGGTTCTCGACATAGTGGAAGTTGCATTGCAGCATTGGCGCCTTGTCGCAGGCGGCCAGACACATGACATGTTCGACTGTGAACAGCCCGTCGGGCGAAGTGCCGCCATCGTCCGTGATCTCCAGGTAGTCCTTGAGATCGGCGTAGAACTGGTCGGCGCCCTTCAGCGCGCACGGGAGGTCGGTACATACCTGCAGCCAGTACGTGCCCTTGGGCTGTTTGGAGTACATGGTGTAGAAGCCAGCCACCGACTTCACCGCCGTCGGGTCTTCGCCGATGATCGCGGCGACCTCGACGATCCCCTCGTCGGTGATATGCCCGTACTCTTCCTGAGAGATGTAGAGCAGCGGCATGACCGCCGAACGTTTATCGGGATACTTGGCCAGGATCTTCTCGATCTGCGCGGCGTATTTCTCTGCGAGCATAGGCCCACCCTATCCGTTGAGGCGAAGGCAAGCACCCGTTTGCCCTCGCGCCAGAATGCAAATCCTACCGATCGCTATCTCCCAGCACGCAGTCAATGCTGCCGACGATGCCGACCAGATCCGCGATCAGGTAGCCGGGAGCAATCTTCGAGAGCGCGCTGATGTGAAGGAACGACGGCGTTTTGAAATGCACGCGCCGGGCCATCGAGCCGCCAGTGCCGTGCAGATAGCAACCGATTTCGCCACGCGGACTTTCAATCGCCACGTACACTTCCTCGTCCGGCAGCGAGAAGCCCTCGGTCCACAGCTTGAAGTGATGAATGACGGCTTCCATGCTGCGGCCCAGTTCGGCGCGCGGCGGCGGCACGAACTTGCGGTCGTTGGAACGAAACTCGCCGGCAGGCGTCAGTCGCTTGAGGCCCTGCTTGAGGATACGCACGCACTGGTGAAGCTCGCGCATACGAATGATGTAGCGGTCGAACACGTCACCGTGTTCGCCGAGCGGCACATCAAAATCGAACGTTTCGTAGCCGCTGTATGGCGTAGCCTTGCGAACATCCCAGTTGACACCGCTGGCGCGCAGGGTCGGGCCGCTCATGCCAAGCGCCAGCGCCATTT
>JAEURB010000295.1 GCA_016788435.1 Anaerolineae bacterium
TTGCGCATCAGGAAGTGGACGCCCTTGACGCGCCCTTCGGCTACGTCACGGCTGCGCTTGAAGGCGACGGCGTAATCCATCGTGATCGCGCCATCGGCCTTGATGCCGAACTTCTCGCGCTCGTGGGTGAGCAGATGGGCCAGTTCGGCGTTTCTCAGCAGCGCCTTAGAGGGGATGCAGCCGACGTTCAGGCACACGCCGCCCCAGTATTTCTTCTCGACAATCGCGGTCTTGAGACCCAGTTGGCTGGCACGAATGGCCGCCACATAACCGCCCGGCCCCGCGCCCAGCACGACCACATCGTATTGCTTCGCCATCTTCGTTCTCCTGGAAATAAGCCGTGTGGATGGAACCGTATTGTAGACGCGATGAGCGGGGCAAGTCTACCGTATGACAAAACGGCGGCTCGTGTCCGTTCGACTTGCATTACAATTGATGTTATGGACTCTCAGCATAGCCGAAGGTATGACCCATGCCAACGCATATTCTTGTGACGTATGCATCCTGCACAGGCTCGACCGTGGGTGTGGCCGATGCAATTGGCCGGGCGCTGACTGAACACGGCGCGATTGTTGAAGTCAGGCCTATGGCGCAGGTCGCCGGCATCCCGGCCTATGACGCGGTGGTCGCGGGAAGCGCGATTCAGGGCAAAGCGTGGCTGCCCGAAGCGACGGCGTGGGTTCGCAGTCATCAGACGGACCTGCGGCAGAAGCCGTTCGCGGCCTTTCTGGTATGCCTGACCCTGGCGATGAAGAACAAGGCACAGGTGGAACAAGCCCGTCCCATGGTCGCCGATTGGATGTCGCCAGTGCGTGCGCTCGTCCCCACACGCAGTGAAGGGTGCTTTCCCGGCGTGCTCGATCTGGCGAAAATCCCGTCCTGGAGAGACCGGATGGGATTTCGAATCAGTACGTTGATGGGCGTGTGGGACGAAGGCGATTTCCGCGACTGGGACGCGATACAAGCCTGGGGCGGGGAGCTGGCAGATTTACTGCTCCCCCAGCCGGTGTGAGTCCATCGGTTTTGGCGGGCCGGGCACAGTGATCTACACTCCATGCTCCAAATTAGCGTTCACCTTACAGGAGCGTGGCCCATGATTATCCAGATTTACACCGCCCAATCGGTTGACGAGGCGCTGGCGCTTGCCGATGCCGGCGTGGACCATGTTGGCGTGACGCCGCCGCAGGGCCTACCGGGCGAAGTTTCGCTGGCGACGATGCGCGACATCGCGCTGGCGCTGAAGGGCCGCGCCCGCTGCGTCGCGCTGACCGTGGACATTACCCCGGAAACGGTAGCCGAACTGGTCACAACCGTGCAGCCAGACATTCTGCACCTGTGCCCGCTGGCCGACGCCATCAAGCCAGCCGATATTCCCCCTCTGCGCGCCGTACTGCCGCCGGGAATGACCATTTTGCAGGCGATTTCGGTCACCGGGCCGGAGAGCATCGCCGAGGCGCAGGCCTACGCCGCCGTCGCTGATATGCTGATTCTGGACACCCAGCACCCGGATATTCGCGGCGTGGGGGCCAGCGGCATGGTTCACGACTGGTCGATCAGCCAGGCCATCGTGCAGGCGGTTGCCGTGCCGGTCATCATGGCGGGGGGATTGTCGCCGGAAAACGTGGCCGAAGCGGTGCGCGTGGTGCGGCCGTGGGGCGTTGACTCGGCGACGCTGACCAACGAGGCGCTGGCCGATGGCAGCGTGCGGAAGGACCTGGCCAAAGTGCGCGCCTTCGCGGCGGCGGCCCGCGCTGCGGTTGAGGCGCTGTGACCCGCCCGGCCGTCGTCCTGGCGGACGTGAACGTCGATCTCACACTCGACCTGCCCGACCGCAGCATCCCGAAGGCCGAGCGTAAACTGAGCGAACCGCGCATCAGCGGCGGCGGCACCGGCGGTAATACGGCGGCGGCGCTGGCCGCGCTCGGCACGCCGGTCGAGTTTCACGGCACGATTGGCGACGACGCCTTCGGCCGCTGGGTGACCGAGGACTTCTGGCAAGCGGGCGTGGGACTGCACGGGCTGGTCATCCTGCATGATGCCCCCACCGCGCAGGTCATCGCGCTGCTCGAACCGGACGGCGAACGCTATCTGGTGATCT
>JAEURB010000304.1 GCA_016788435.1 Anaerolineae bacterium
CCAACCAGCGCGCCCGTGGGGGCAAAGCGAATGTCGGTGGCCGGCTCACCATCGCTCACATATTCGCCGGTTTGCCGGCTGAGCACGAAAATCGTGATCAGTTCAGGGTCTACCTGCTGCTGCAGATTGGCGCGGTAGGCCGCCAGTATCGAGTCGAGGTCGCTCATCACGCTGACGGAACGGCTGAAGTCCTCCAGTTCCGCCTGATAATGCTCCTGCCGCCTGAAGTACAGCTTATCCACCTGCGCCTGCACGCGATCTCGCACCGGCAGGAAAGCGACAGCGACGACAAAGATGATGATGGCGATCAGCAGCGGGCTGTTCGCGCCGAGCGCGCCGCCGGTGAGCAGGCTGGCGGCCAATACGAGCAGAAAGTAGCCGACGGTGAGAGCCAGCAGCAGGAGAGTATAGGTGAGGCCGCTGCTCACCACCTTGTCGCTGTTGAAGGCCTGGCGGCGGCTGACGGCAAAGGCCAGCGCCACGCCGGGAATGGCGAAGAACGGCATCGTCAGCGCGACCGGGAACGGCAGCGGCGACTGACCGGTGACGTTCAGCACGAACTGGTTGAGCGCATAAACGATGCCAACCGCGAGGCTGAGCATGGCACTGATCAGCACCGTATTCAGTTGATCGCGCGCCAACAGCGTGGTCACGCGGTTGCGGCGCGCCCACAGAAAGAGGGTGAGCACCACCAGCCCGGCGAAGGGCAGCGTCAGGCCGAGATTGATGATTTGGGCGATGACGGCCGGGGTAGGCCCGGACTGAAGAAGGCCGATGAGCAGCGCGGCCAGGAACAGCGCGGCGGCTGGCGGCAGTCCGATCAGCCAGGGCCGGCGCTGCGCGAGGGAAACCCGGCCCGGAAAGATCAGGCTGATCGTGATCAGCAGCCCGGCAGTGAGCAGGGCGCTCGCCAGCCATACGGGGGCCAACTCGCCGCCGCTGTGCAGATTGAAAAGCAGGGTCATGAAAGCCGAAGCCGTGGCCAGCGTGAGAGCCGCCACCAGCGCATTCGGCATATCGGGCCGGGAAACAGCCAGCACCACGCCCGCGATCAGCAGGGCAAGCCCGGCAGCGAACGGCACACCAAAATAGAGCAGCCAATCGCTGATTGGAAAGGACTGTAATCCGTAGATGAATGGTTCGGGGCTGGCGGCTGTAGCGATGGAGACCACATCTCCAGCGGCCAGCCCGGAGAGGGCCGCTTGCAGAGCCACGCTATCCACCAGCGGTACGCCATCGAGCGCCGTCAGGCGGTCACCGGCGCGGATGCCCGCCGCCAGCCCCGGCCACGTTGGGCCAGACAGGCTGTCACTGCCATCCACCACCAGCGACGAGGTGGTCAGCACGCCGGCGAACGGTTGCCCCAGCCAAGCCAACGCCTGAGCCAGCGCCAGTACGGCGAACAAGCCGGAAAGCACCAGCGCGGCCGCCGCCAGCACGAGCAGAACCCGCGTTCCGCGCCGGGCGCTGTCCGCGCTTCTGGCAGCAGTCAGAACGGACGGGCTGGTTTCGGCGGCTGCGCTCATCGGCAGGTCCTTCGCAGGTCGCGGCAGGTGGCACGGTGCGAGGGTGGATCACCGTGGTTGAGCGCATTCTAGCACGAGAATGGCGGCCCCTCCGCAAAGGGTTGGCGGCAGGGGGACGATGAGCGCATCCGCTCTGTGGCACCTGCGCCGATGCCAGAGGGGGGCGCTCGAAAGAAACCTCACCCCCGGCCCCCTCTCCGGTCAATACACACAGGAGAGGGGGAGAAAAGCAGGGTGCGGAGGAGTGGAGGGGGAACGGCGTGCGAACGGATGTTCGCAATCGGGAAAGTGCAGAGCGGTGCGGATGGATGTGGTGTTATTAGCAAACCTGTGAAAGAGCGGACAAC
>JAEURB010000093.1 GCA_016788435.1 Anaerolineae bacterium
TCGTCGTCTCCCGCCCTACTCTTTCGCGTACGGCTTGTGCTTGTTGATCTCGTCTTTGTTGAACGAGAACATGACCGTTTCGTAGCCCAATGGGTAATCCCGGCGGTGCGGATGCCCTTCCCAGTCCTGCGGCATCAGCACGCGGCGCAGATCGGGGTGACCTTCGAAGATGATGCCCATCATGTCGAAGATTTCGCGCTCCAGCCAATCAGCGGCCGGCCACACCCCCACGACGCTCGGCAGAACGGGATCGTCCTCCTGCAGGAAGACCTTGACCCGCAGGCGGCGCACGTAGAGGTGCGAGTAAAGGTGGTAGCTCACGCCAAAGCGGCCCGGCCGGGTTGCCTCAGGGTAATAATCCACGGCGCTGATATCTGACAGGTAGTTGTAGACGAGGCCGCGCGTATCACGCAGGAAGCGAACGGCGGCGACGATAGACTCGGGCGCGACGATCAGCGTCGTTTCGCCGCGAAACTCCTTCACGTCAAGCAGTACGCCGGGCAGCGCCTCGCGCAGCAGCTCGGCGGGATCGGCCGGAGGTGGAAGCTGTGTCATGTCTAACGCTCCTCCCCCACGACCCAGTCCTTGAGCCGTTCGCCCTTCACGCGCTCGAACAAGGTGAGAATACCCTGCATGAGTTGTTCCGGGCGCGGAGGACAGCCGGCCACGTACACGTCCACCGGCACAATCTCATCCACACCCTGGACCACGGCGTAATTGTTGTAGACACCACCGCACGACGCACAGTCACCCATCGAGATCACGTAACGCGGGGCGGCCATCTGATCATAAAGCTGGCGGATAACAGGGGCCATTTTGCGCGTCACGCGGCCCGCCACGATGATCAGGTCGGCCTGGCGCGGGCTGGCGCGGTTCAGCTCCATACCAAAGCGCGACAGGTCGTTATCCGAACACTGCGTGCTCATCATCTCGATGGCGCAGCAGGCCAGGCCAAAGAGCAGCGGCCACATCGCACCTGTACGCGCCCAGTTGACCGCGGTATCCAGGGTGGTTGTCACCACGCCGAGGTCGCCGAGCTTCGAGGAGACTACTCCCATTCCAACGCTCCTACTCGCCACTCGTAGATCAGGCCGATGGAGAGCACGACTACGAAGACCGCCATCACGAGAAAGCCATACAGCCCTGTGTCGCGGAAGACCACCGCCCAGGGCAGGAAGAAGACTACTTCGATGTCGAACAAGATGAAAAGGACGGCCACCAGATAGAACTTGACCGAGTAGCGGCGGTTGGCCGGCCCAATCGGGGTCATGCCGCTTTCATACGGTTCGCGCTTGCGGACGGTGGGCTTATAAGGGCCCATCCACCGCGACAGCACCAGAATCAGCCCTGCTACGAGCACCGCAATCAACACGAGCACCCCGATAGGGGCGAATTCCATTAGTGCCATGCTGGTCCTACCCGGCTTGTCCGCCTGTGATTGTTCAAAAAAGCGCAAACAGGCAGACGTAGTATAACGTACCCGCGTGAGGGGTGTCAACTTTGCCAGCGGCGAATGAGGCCACGATCTTCGCTCAGATTCAGCCGGGATACGGGACTCGCAGCACCTGATCTGGCTCAGGGTTCTCGATGACCACCGTCGTGCCGTCGAGCCAGCGAACCGTGATCCGTTCGATTTCGCGGACGATACCCAGCCCGAAGTGCGCCACCGGCTCCATCTGGCACAGATAGCCACTGCCGGCGTCAATAGCACGAATCTGGCGCCAGACCGGCGTTTCCATCATCACCACCGCCCCGCGAGCAGGCGCGCCGTAGGGGGTAAGCGGGATGACGCGCAACCAGTGATTGGGCCTGGGCGGGGTGCGATATAACGAAAGGGGCTGCTGGGCGGTTTCGCCGTGCGCAATGAGCAGTTCAAGCTGGCCGTCGCCGTCGAAGTCTGCGACTGCCGCACCCGTACCCAGCCCGTTCGGTTCGAGGGCGTCGCCAATATTGATTGGAACCCAGGTGCGGTCACGATAGCCGTAGAGCCGGTTCGGTTCATCCATGTTGTTGACGAAGATTTCGACGCGGCCGTCGTTATCGAAATCGGCCGCGATGACGCTACGCGCCCGTGACGGCTCGCGCAGGGCTGCCGGTGCTGCGTCTTCGAACGGGCCATGCAGCGATTGCAGGAACAGCCGGTGTGGCCCTTCCCAGTTGGCACACAGGATATCGAACTGGCCGTCGGCGTTAGCGTCGAAGGCCACCGCGCCGCGCGCACGCTGGGCGGGGTCGTGGACGGCCATCTCCTCGGCAACCTCGGCAAAAGTACCGTCGCCATTGTTGAAGAAGAGGAAATTGGGGCCGTTGTCGTTGCCGACGTAGATATCCTGGCGGCCGGTGAGCAGCGGAAGGGCCAGCAAGCTGCGGCCATTGGCCGGAAAGTCGAGCGCGGCCTCACCCGCCCGGTCCTTCAGGACGCCGTCTTCGCTCAGCTCGTAGAGGCGCAGCGGGCCGCCGTAGTTGGCGACGAGGAAGCCATACAGGCCGCGGCCGAGCCGGTCAACGGCCGCCACGGAACGGCCGGACGTGAGGTTGACGACGCTGCGGTGAATCGGCAGCGCGAATAAATCCACCCATTCGCCATCGGCGCGATCAAACAGTCGGTCGGCGAAGCGCTTCTGCCCGGCATAGGTATCGGTGTTGAGGATGTAGAGTTCTTCGTGGCCATCGCCGTCCATATCGGCAGCCGCCACGCCAATCGCCTGACGATGGGGGTCGGCCAGCGCCGGCGGGGTGATGGAGGCCAGGCCGCCGTTCACCCACTTGAGGACGATGTTGGGGTAGCCATAGCCGGCCACCACCGCCTCGAACGCGCCGTCGTCATCCACGTCGGTGATGGCGATGCCGTAGTTGAGCTGAGCGGGGTTATGCAGAATGCGGTCGGTACGGTTGACAAACATTGCGGCCACTCGTTTGGACGGAGTGGCCGGGAGTGTACCGCAGAATGAGGCACGAGGGACGAATTAAGGGTTACGAGTCAAAGGAAGAAGAGAAAGTGCTGAGCAAAGAGAAGTTACGGGTGACGAGTTGAGTGTTGCGAGTAGAGCCATAAACGCTGGTTCTCGCCTCGTGACCCGCAACCCGGAACTCGTAACGATCTTTATTTGACCTGAGTTTCGGATAGCATTTCTCACCCCTCAGGCTGCGGAATGCGCTCGAAAGCAACCTCACCCCCGGCCCCTCTCCATTCTGGAGAGGGGAGAAGGACGGGCGGTTCACGAACCGCCCGTAACTGTTAGCAAGCCTGTGAAAGAGTGGACAAGTGGACAGAATCAAAATAGTGGACAGACGCTGAGAGAAGAATGTAGTGGACAGTGGACAGAATAGTGGACAACGGGCACATCTCGCGGCGTTAGTACCAATCCAGCATAGCTCAGGCGGGCGGCTGGCAGGTGAACGCCGGGTGGACTGGATGGACGCAATACGGCAGCGGCGCGCGGGCATAACGGGTGATAGCCGGGGGCTGCGAGAGAGTTGCTGGCCACAGGATGCAAGCCGAAACTCAGGGTTATTTGAGCCTCAGCCGCATGATGCCGTCCTCGACGCCGAAGCCGAGCGAGGCGTAGAAGGCGCGGGCGCGTTCGTTGGCGCGGCCGGTGGCGACCAGCAGCGAGCGTAGATTGAGGCGTTCGGCGCGGCGCATGGCGGCTTCCAGCAGGGCTGCCCCGACCCCACGCCGCTGATAGCTGGGCAGCACCGCCATGTCGCTGATCAGGCCATAGCCGCCGGTGAGTGTTCGCACGGTCGAGAGCGCCACGAAACCGATGATCATCGGCTGCGGGTGATCGGCCACCGCGACGGTGATTTCGATGCCGGCTGCCTCACGGAAACGCTGGGCCACCGCGCGCCATTCCTCCGGCGTGAACTCGCGATTGCCCGGAATCAGCGCCAGCAGGGCCATGACCTCATTGGCGTCGGCCACCTCGGCGAGCCGGATGTGAAAATCGCGCTCAGGCAGGGTTTGGGCGGCGGCAGGCGCGCCGGCGGGATGATCGAGCCGCGCCAGCCACTGCGCCCCCGCCTCGCGATGGGTGCGAAACGGCATCACCGGCAGGTCGGACGGCTGGAACACGCGGGCCTCGATAGCGTCGTCACCACCACGCAGTTCGCCGCCCACTGGCCGCGCGCGGAAGAAGATCATGATGCCACTGAGCGGCGGGCCTTCGGGGAAGGAGTTGACGTCGAACAGTTCGACGATCTCGACCTTGAGGCTGGTTTCCTCGCCCGCCTCGCGGATAGCGGCTTCCTCGGCGCTTTCGTCGGCCTCGATGAAACCGCTCGGCAGCGTCCATTCCCCCTGATGCGGCGGGTTGGCGCGGCGAATCATCACCAGGCCGCCATCCATCTCGATCAGGATGCCGACAGCCGGAACCGGGTTAACGTAGTGGACGTAGCCGCAGTTATCGCAGGCCTGGCGGATGCGACCGCCCTCTTCGCGCTCACCGAGCGGGTGGCCACAAATCGGGCAGAAAGTGAGCGCGGTCACCTCGAACTGGCCATCAGATAATGCACCGGAAGCGCCGTTTCGACTGCCTGATCGCCCTGCCGGGTCACGCGATAGCCCCGGGCATTTGGCCGCGAGGTGACGACGCCAACCAGCTTGCCATCCACGAAATGCGCGGCCGCCCCGTCATCCATGGCGTAGGTGTCTGGCAGTTGGCCTGCAGCCACCAGCCGCTGTGTCGCCGGGCGGCGCTCTGACTCACCGTCGTAATGCGGGCTGAAGCCGCCGCCGAGGTAGCCGAGGGCACGCACGACGGTCAACGCGCCGGGAATCGAGTCGGTCGTGCCTGCTTCGAACCAGCAGATGGCGCCGGCGCTGACACCGGCCAGAACCGTGCCGCCCTCGCCTGCCTTGCGCAGAATGCGATCCAGCCCCCACTCGCGCCAAAGGGCAATCATGGACTTGGTGTTGCCACCGCCGACGAAGATCAGGTCCTGTTCGCACAGATAACCTTCAATATCGGCAGTGTGCGGGCGAAAGAGCGACAGCCAGGACGGAATCGCGCCGAGCGAAATGTAGGCTCGCACGAAAGCCAGGATCATGTCCTGATGCTCACCCGCCGCCTGCCCGAGATAAGCGACTTTCGGCCGTTCGTTGCTGGTTTGCGCCAGCAGGTAGCGATCCAGCGCCAGATTGTCCGGCTCCATCAGGAAACCGCCGCCACCCAGCGCAACGATGTGCAGGGCCATGTTTACATCTCCAGGTAATCGCGAAGCTGGCGGCTGCGCGTAGGATGGCGCAGCTTGCGCAGGGCCTTGGCCTCGATCTGGCGGATACGCTCGCGGGTGACGCCGAAGTGCTTGCCGACCTCTTCGAGCGTATGATCCTGGCCATCGAGCAGGCCGAAGCGCATTTCCAGCACTTCGCGCTCACGTTCGCTCAACACGCCGAGCGCCGAGCGAATTTGCTCTTTCAGCAGCTGGCGGCTGGCGGCATCCACCGGGCCGGGCATCTTATCGTCTTCGATGAAATCGCCGAGCAGGCTGTTGTCTTCCTGCCCAATCGGCATGTCGAGGCTCATCGGCTCCTGGCTGAGGCGCATGATCTTGCGCACCTTCTGGGCCGCGCGGCGCAACTTGCGCTGAAGGCCGGGGTCCATGCGGCTGCCTTCACGGCGCAGCAGGCGAATCGCGTCCGTCTCTTCAGCGGTGAGGAAGTCCATCTCCAGCGCGATTTGCTCGGCACTCGGTTCCGCCCCCAGGTCTTGCGTCAACTGGCGCTGCACGCGCATCAAGCGGTTGATGGTTTCAACCATGTGCACAGGGATGCGGATCGTGCGTGCCTGATCGGCAATCGCGCGGCTGATGGCCTGGCGAATCCACCACGTGGCGTAGGTGCTGAACTTGAAGCCCTTGGCGTGGTCGAACTTCTGCACGGCGCGCAGCAGGCCGATATTCCCTTCCTGAATCAGATCGAGGAAGTTGATACCGCGCCCCATATAACGCTTGGCGACGCTGACGACGAGGCGCAGGTTGGCGCGAATAAGCTGTTCGGTCGCATTCTCGGCCAGCAGTTCGATTTGCTCGTAAAGATCCGGCAGAGTCTCCAGGCCGTCGCCATCGGCATTGAGCCAACTGTTGAACTCATCCTGCGGCGGCAGCGTGCCATGATTACGGTAGAAAGACCCCAATTTGACCTGCTCGGCAAAGGGGATGAGCATCAGGCCCTGGAAGATGTTGAACAATTTGCGCGCGAGATCGTTCCAGGGTTCATCCTTTCCCCAGTCGCGTTGGCGCAGGTAGTCGCGGAGATACGAGTTCTTCTGGTCAAAGCCTTCCGCCAGCGCCTGAACTTCACGCAGAATGCCGGTGAACTCAAGTGAGCGCACGTTGAAATTGGCGCTCTGGCGAACGGCATCGTCCCAGTTCAGCAGCACAGCGGCATAGGCGCATTCAGCGGCGCGGGCCGCTTCGGACACGCCATCGGCGGCCGGTTCCTGGGCCAATTCGTCGAGGATCGTCTCATACAGATGCTGCGCGGCGATCTGCGAACTAAGCCACGTTTCACGGTTGGTGTCGAGCAGCGGAACCTGGCCGATCTCTTTGAGGTACATACGAACCGGGTCGTCGGCCAGCACGAAGCTGTCCATCCGCTCAAGCTCACCAGCGGCCAGTTCGCCGTCGAGGTCGTCCATCTCGTCATCGTCGCCTGTCAAGGCCAGTTCGAAGCTCTCCGCGCCCGGCGAATCGTCCCCGTCAAAGAGGCTATCATCGTCCGTCAACTCCTCGTCGTCGCCGTCGAGGTCGAACGAACCGTTGTCGTCCATCTCGTCGGCGGGAAGGTGCTTGATGTCGCCGGTATCGCGGGCCGGGCCAACTTTTTTGCGTTTATTGGTCATTGGTCATCCTGCGTGCGCACGTTCTGGAAACCAGCCGCGCGCGCTCCAAATGCGCTTTCGGGGCGTACAAACTGCGAATCAATGAGCCGTTTGGCCCGGATTGTGAGCCCCGCGCGCAGATTCCATGCTTCCTGCTCGGGCGCGGCGAGGTCGTCAAACACAAACTGAAGTTCAATCCGTTCGCGCTCGATGCGTTCTTCGCGCAAGCGGAGCGCGCTGCGGACCGCATCTTCGCGGACATCTATTGACCCGCCCATGCGCTCCTGCTGGCGTACAACCAGCGGCAAATCCACGCGCAGGCCGTGCGTGAGGCGGGGTTCGAGCGCCGTGATTTCGTCACGCAGGGCCTGATCGATCTCGCCCGATACTTCAGGCAGCGCCTGCAACTGCTCGTTCATGAACTGCTGAAATGCCCGCTCATCCTGAAGCAGCGCGTCGTGAAGCAGCGCGAGAAAAACCTGATGCGAAGCCCGAGTGAAATCATCCGCGCACAGGTCGCACAGCGGCCCGCCGAGCAGCAGCGTATCCAGTCCAGCCATCTCGCGGAAACGGCGGTTGATGGCATAGACCAGTTCCGGCTGATCATAGAGCGCCTTGAGCAAATGCGCCTCCAGCCGGGCCAGTTCGCGCAATGCGGGTGATGCCGGTATTCCGGCCGGGGCTGCCGGCGGCAGATCGTCGCCGTACCAGAAATCATCCGGCTCAGGCGGGTAATCATCCGGCGGCAGTGGCGGGGGCGCGGCTAGCGGGGCGCTTTTCGGCGCGCTGGCCGCTTCCTGCGCTGCCCATCCGAGTAACTGCGTTTCGTTAATAGTGCGAAGGCGCATGGCCAGCTTCTGCAAATTGTCCTGCCGCAGCAGGTCGCTCTCGCTGGCAGTCAGCAGCGGCAGCAACCGCCGCGCCACAGCTTCCTTTTCAGCAAATGTCGCCTTGTCGCCCAAATCGGCCGTTTCCAGCCCGATGACGAACTCGGCTACTGGAACCGCGTTTTCCACCAGCGCCGGCCAATCGGCGGGGTGCGCACGGATGAAATCGTCGGGGTCTTTGCCGTCCGGCACGGTGAGTACCCGGAACTCGACGCCGAGCTTACCGCCGAAGTCGGCACGCAGGGCTTCGCGGGCGACTTCGAGGCTGCGCCGTGTGGCGTTCTGACCGGCGGGGTCGCTGTCGAGCGCCATGATCACCTTGCGAGCCATGCGCGGCGCGACCAGCTTCAACTGCGTTTCGGTGAGGGCGGTGCCCATTTGAGCGACGACGTTGTCGTAGCCCGCCTGCCGGGCCTGAATGGCGTCCAGATAGCCTTCCACAATGACGACGGTTTCGGCGTCTCGAATGGCGCGGCTGGCACTATCGAGGCCAAAGAGCAGGCGGCTTTTGTCGAAGAGCGGAGACTGCGGCGAGTTGAGGTACTTGGGCTGCTCGTCTGGCACGAGGGCACGCGCCCCGAAACCGACCGGCCGGCCGCGCCCATCGCGGATCGGGATCATCAGGCGGTTGCGGAAGCGGTCGTGCAGGCGGCCGTCATCGCCGCGAATGGACAGCCCGCCCAGCACCAGATCGTTGTCACTGTAGCCTAGTTGGAGCAGAAAGCTGGTCAGGTTCTGCCAGCCGGGCGGCGCGTAACCGATCTGAAAGCGCCGCAGGGTGTCCTCGTTGAGCGCGCGCTTAACTCGGGCGTAGGCAAGCGTTTCCTGTGCGCCACGGTCGGAGGCGTCGAAGAGGCGTTCGTGGTAAAAGTCAGCGGCTGAGGCCACCATGCCGCGAAGGCGCTCGTGGCTTTCGTCCTGCGCCTTTTGTTCCGGCGTGGGCGGGCGCACTTCGACACCGGCCAGCCTGCCGAGTTCCTCGACGGCCTCGCGGAACGTCCAGCCATTCTGCTTCATGGCGAACTTGAAGATGTCTCCGCCCTCGGCGCAGGCGCCGAAGCAGCGCCACGACTGGTATTCCGGGTTGACGACGAAGCTGGGGGTTTTTTCGCTGTGGAAGGGGCAGCAGGCCTTGTAAACGCGCCCTGCTTTCTTCAGTGACACGGTTCGGCCGATATAGCTAACGATGTCCAGTTTGGACTTGATGTCCTCGACTGCTGTCATCGTGCGCCACTCCCCCCAAAGAGCAGCCCATTATAGGCTCGTAAGCGGTTGGGTGCAATCCAGCGGCGGCGTGGTGACAGCACTTGAGATGCTGGCTATGCGAAGCGGGCGCGACTCTATTCACTCCCGTGGGGCCCGACTCGCCGCACGGCATAAAACGTGCCCGCTGCCACGATCAACATCATGATCAGCACGAAAACGATGCCCCATTCGTTCTCGAATGAGGGTAATGTGCGCAGGAAGTTCATGCCGTAGAAGCCACCGATCACGGTGAGTACGCCGATGCCGATGGTGATGATGGTGAGCTTCTGTACGAAGACATTAAGCTTGTTCGACTGCGACGAGAAATACAGTTCAACAGCATTTGATGCCTCTTCGCGCGTTTGGGCGATCACGTCGTTCAGGCGCAGCACATGGTCGAAGACGTCGCGCATGTAGTAACGCAGCGCGGTATCGGTGACGAACGGCTGGTGGTCACGCAAGACGAGCGTGAACATATCGCGCTGCTGGCCAACCACACGCATGAACTCCATCAACGTTTTACGCAGTTCAAATACGCGCTTCAGATTGGCCGGATTCGGCTCCAGCACCAACTGGTCTGACAGGTCATCCAGCTCGTCGGAGATGGTATCGAGGACGGGGAAATAGCCGTCCACCGTCACGTCCACCAGGAGATAGAGGATGAGGGCGGCATACAGCCGTTCGCCGAAGGCCGTGCGGCGGCCGCACGTGTTCGCCACATGCTCGATCACGCTTTCCATGCCACCGTGAACCGTGACGATGTAGTTTGGCCCCAGGAAGGCGTCCAGCTCGGTGAACTCGACTGCTGTTCCATCGGCGTGTACCGGGTTGATGATGGTGAACAGGACGTTGCCGTAATCCTCGACCTTCGGGCGCTGGCGCATGTTGACGGTGTCTTCGATGGCCAGCGGGTGAAAGTGGAAGACGTCGTGGAGGATTTTCAGGTCGTCGGTGTTCGGGCGCAGGATATCGAGCCAGAAATGCGTTCCATCTTCCAGCATCTTTGGCACATCGTTGACGCTTGCTTCGGCCAGCTCACGCTCGCCCAGCACGAAAATCCGCATAGTTTGCCCCCTGCCCGCACTCCGCCAGAAGATTATTGTGCGAGATGAAGTCACCGCGCAAGCCGTTGGAAAGGAACCTCACCCCCGGCCCCTCTCCGTTCCGGCCCTCACCCATAACCCCTCTCCCTCAAGGAGAGGGGAAATGAACGGCGTGCGTCCAGATGTTCTCAACTGGGAACGCGCAGGGTGGCGTGGGCGAATGTGGTGTTATTAGTAAGGTTGTGAAAGAGCGGACAAGGAGACAGAATCAAAACAAGAGACAGACACTTGAGAGAAGAAGCTGCGAGACAAAAGGACAGAATAAGAGACAAATAGCGCACAACAGGCTCGTTTGGCGGGCGGCTCGGCCGTACGGCAGCCTTCATCCTAGATCAGGTGCGCCCGTTTGGGGCGAAAGTTTGGTGGACGGGATGGACGCAAAGCGGGGCGGGAGACGAGGTTACGACTAAATCACAAACCTCATCCCCGGCTTCCGCTGCGTAGGGAGGGGTGAAAAGGACAATAGTGTTTCACCACTGCGGCACTGAAAGCCCAGGGGAACCTCACCCCTCAACCCCACGTTCAGAATGGAACGGCGGCTAAGGGGTGAGATTCGGCTAGAACCCGTTGAGGAAGCTCAGGTCGGCACGGCCAGTCTGCAGCGCGCTAATCGCCTGCAGCAGGCCAAGCCGGTTGGCGCGCACGGTGGTATCCGGCGCATTCACCAGCACCTTCTCGAAGAAAGTGGCGATGGCCGGCTGCATCGGCGCGAACGCGGTCAGGAAGGCATCCACGTTCGACTCATTCGTAAGCTGCGCGGCGGCCAGTTGGAACGACTCAAAGAGCCTGACTTCTTCCGGCTCGTGGAAGGCGGCCGCATCGAGGCTGTAGAGTGCCGATTCTGAGCGCGTGATGCGCACGCAGCGGGCGAAGGCTTCGAGCAACGGCTGCCAGCCGGGG
>JAEURB010000315.1 GCA_016788435.1 Anaerolineae bacterium
GCATTGTGCTTGGGATATTGCAGTCACCACCCCTCATCCCTTGATCCCATCTCCCACGCAAGCGGGGAGAAGGGAAAGCACAGCGCGCGGCGGTTGCCCCTCTCCTCGCCTGCGTGGGAGGGGGGCGGGACGAAGTCCGGGGTGAGGGGTTGGAGCGGCGCATCATTAAGAACCTACCCCTGCCAGGGGGGCCGGGGGGTGAGGTCGTATTGGAAAGGGGTTGGGGGTGAGGGGCCGACGCCGCCTACGGGTAATTCCTGCTCAGCATCCTTGCATACGGGATAGTCTCGCGCACGTGCGGCAGGCCGCACACCCAGGCCACCGTCCGTTCGAGGCCGATGCCGAAACCGGCGTGCGGCACGCTGCCAAAGCGCCGCAGGTCGAGGTACCATGCATACGCCTCGCGGCCGATGCCCATCGTCTCCACCCGCGATTCGAGCAGCTCGCCATCATAGATGCGCTCGCTGCCGCCGGTGATTTCGCCGTAGCCTTCCGGCGCGAGCAGGTCGACGCTGCGGCAGACTTCTGGGCGCCCCTCAACCGGCTGCATGTAGAACGCCTTCACGGCGGTCGGGTAGTGATAGACGAACACCGGCACGTCGAACATGCCGGTCAGCACGGTTTCGTGCGGGCTGCCGAAGTCCTCGCCCCATTCAATCTTGAGCGAGTCTTTTTCCTCGCCCTCGGGCATGGCGGCCCACGCGGTTTGCAGGCGCTGCACGGCTTCGTCGTAGGAGATGCGCGCAAACGGGGACTTGATCGCTTCGAGCTTGGTCACGTCGCGCTCGATCAGGCGCAGTTCGTCCGGGTGCTTGCGCAGCACCTCACTGACGATGTGCGCGACGAGCTGTTCTTCGAGCGCCATCAGCTCTTCCAGCGACGTGAACGCCATTTCCGGCTCCATCATCCAGAATTCCTGCAGATGACGGCGCGTCTTCGACTTCTCGGCGCGGAAGGTGGGGCCGAAGCAGTAGACCTTGCCGAAGGCCATCATATTCGCTTCGTTGTACAACTGGCCGGTCTGGGCCAGATACGCCGGTTCGCCGTGGTAGTCAATCTCGAACAGCGTGGTCGTGTTTTCTCCCGCCGCCGGGGTGAGGATCGGCGTATCGACCAGCAGGAAGCCGTGGTCGTCCATGAAATCGCGCATCGCCTTGATGATGGTGGCGCGAATGCGCAGGATGGCCCACTGGCGGCTGGAACGCAGCCAAAGGTGGCGGTTGTCCATGAGAAACTCGACGCCGTGTTCCTTGGGCGTGATCGGGTATTCGTCGGCCAACTGCACGACCTGAAGCTCGCTCAGGCCGATTTCGAAGCCTTCAGGGATGCTCTTGCGCGCCTTCGGGTTCGATTTCACCACGCCGCGCACGATCACCGACGATTCCTGCGTGAGTTTGCCGGCGGCGGCGAAGGTGTCTTCAGGCAGTTCGGGGCCATACGCGACCACCTGCACGATGCCGCTGCCATCGCGCACCTGAATGAATTGCAGCTTGCCCTTGTCGGTGCGGTCATACACCCAGCCGCGCACCGTCACTTCTTCGCCCAGATGCGCCGCAATTTCGTGGATGGAGATCACGTTCGACACGGTGGCAATCCTTTTCGCCCGTCTCGGGGCGCAGCGGTCAAATCACGAGAGCGAGTATACCATGCGCTATAAT
>JAEURB010000328.1 GCA_016788435.1 Anaerolineae bacterium
GCTACAACAGGAACAATCACTCTTCCAGCAGGTACTCAGCCGGCTGCAAGGTGTGGGTGAACTTCCCGAGCAGTCCAACGCTGAAGAAGCTCAAGCCACGCGGGCTACCCTCAATATCGCTCGCGTCATTCAGGCCCAGGAAGAGGAACGCCAGCGCCTGGCCCGCCAGATGCATGACGGCCCGGCCCAGTCGCTGACCAACTTCATCCTTCAGGCGGAAATCTGCCAGCGGCTGCTGGATCGCAATCCTGAGAAAGCTGCCGAGGAACTCGACAACCTGCGAACGGCGGCCAGTTCAACGTTCGAGAAGGTGCGCGATTTCATCTTCGACCTGCGTCCGATGATGCTCGACGACCTCGGCGTGCTGCCCACCATTCGCCGCTACGTCGATTCGTTCCGCGAGAAGAATGATATCGAGGTCAAACTCGACATCATCGGTGAAGAGCGCCGCCTGCCCACCTACAACGAAGTCATGCTTTTCCGCAGCATTCAGGAACTCATGGTGCAGGCCCGTGATTACAGCAATGCCACCGAAGTCCTTGTCCGGCTCGACATTGGCGGCAATCCGATCAAGGTGCTGTTCGAGGATAACGGCCGGGGCTTCGACGCTGAGGCGGTACTCACATCGGGCGAGGAGCATTTCCAAAACCCGCGCATTCAGGCGCTTTTCACCCTGCGCGAGAAGTACGAACTGGTGGGCGGCAACCTGATCATGAACAGCACTGAAGTGGATGGCACGTCGGTCAGAATGGAGATGCCGATTCTGGAGGAATGATACGCGCCTCCAACAATTCACAACCGTTTGACATACGCAAAGCGCGATCTACACTAAGGAATTGAGAAAGGCTTGTCGCTTTATCAATTCATTGAGTAACGGCTGATCGGAATCCGGCGCGTCATTGCCTTGCGGAGGGAGTTCTCCAGATGAACCGAACACGAATGATACTCCTGCTTCTCATCCTGGTCGTCGTGGTCGCCCTCGTGGTGGTCGTCGTCCTGCCTTCGTTGCAGGGAGGCAGCGCGCCAGCACCCACCCAGGTTGCAAGTGATACGAACAGCGGAACGACACCGCAGCAGCCGGTACAGGTGGCGCAGGCCCCGACTTCAACGCCTGAGCCCCGGGTGGAAGTCGTGATTGCGGTGCAGGAACTGGGCCGTGGTCAGGTCATTCCGCCGAACGGAGTGGCGCTGCGCGAATGGCCCGCCTACGCCGTCCCCGTCAGTGCCATCACCAATCTGGAAGACGTGGTCGGCCAGATTGCGCGTACCGATATCTTCCGCGAGCAGCCGATTCAAACCAACATGGTCGTCGAAAATCTGGGCGACCTGGCGCGGACCGGTTCTGACGCGGCAGCGGTTCTCCCGAGTGGCCTGGTAGCCGTGTCGCTGCCGATTGACCGCATCACCAGCGTTGGCTATGCCATTCAGGATGGCGACCGCGTTGACCTGATTATTTCGCTGCTGTATGTGGACGTGGACGAGGAATTCCAGTCGCGCATCCCGAGCGAAATCACGCTCTTCACCATCGAACCAGAGACGAACGCCATCACGCTGGAGGATGGTATCCAGGGCCGGCCGGACTCGAGCGCCGCGTTCGCCCCTGCCCGCGTGATTGTCGGCCCGTCGGAACAGCAGCGGCCGCGCCTCGTCACTCAAATGACGATTCAGGACGCGCTGATCATTCACGTCGGCACGTTCCCGCTGGACGGTCGCTTCATCGGCGTGCCGCCCACACCGACACCGGTTCCGGCCGAACAACAGGCCGAGGGCGATGCGACGCCTGTGCCGACCCCGACGCCGGCCCGGCCCGATATCGTCACCTTGGCCGTGACGCCGCAGGAAGCCGTCGTGATCACGTACTACGTCGAAGCGAAGATTCCGGTTACGCTGGCGCTGCGTTCGGCCACTGATACGTCGCGCGTGCCGACCGATGACGTGACGCTCGAATACCTGATGGGCACGTATGGCATTGAACTGCCGCCGCGCCTGCCCTACAGCATCGAACCGGCCATCCGCAGCATCCGTCAACTGGTTGCTGGAGAGCTGATCTCGCTGCAGGATGAGCCAGAACCGGCTCCGCCACCGCCGGCCGAGGGTGGCTGATCGGCGCGGGACTGATCGAAACTTATACGCTGGCAGGCGAAATCCATTTGCCTGCCAGCACTGTATCAACCGTCGCCATCGTTTCAGAAGAGGCCTGGACACATGTTGAGCAGACTGGGAAACACGAGTACCGGCGGCGGCGGCGGCGACCACCCTGTTATCAATGTGATGCTCGTTGATGACAACGCAGACACGCGCGAGTACATCAAGAAGTTCCTCGCCTTCGAGGAACGTGAGTTCCGTGTGGTGGGCGCGGCAGGAAACGGGCGCGACGCGCTGCGCATCGCAATGGAGGTCAAGCCGGACATCATCATCATGGACATCAATATGCCCGATATGAGCGGCATTGATGTCACCAGCCAACTAACCAAACTGCTGCCGAGCGCGGCCGTCATCATGATGTCGGTTCAGAGCGACCCGAACTATCTGCGGAAGGCTATGCAGGCCGGCGCACGCAACTTCCTCAACAAGCCGGTACAGGCCGATGAGTTATTCAGCACCATCCGCGATGTTTACAAGGGCCACGAACCCTTCCGGCAAAGCCAGTTCATGCCCAATCTGACCGTGGACGTCAAGGCCCCCGGCGCGCGCACGACCAATTCGGCCGGGACGACCATTCACCCCGGCCACGTCGTAATCGTCTATAGCCCGCAGGGTGGCTCGGGCACGACGACCGTCAGCACCAATCTGGCCGCTGGCCTGATGCGGAAGGGCATCAAGGTGCTGCTGATTGATGCCGACCTGCAATTTGGCGATGTCGGTGTCTTCCTTAAGCTTCAGTCGCAATCCACGCTGGCCGAACTCGCGCCCAAGGTCAATGACCTGGACATCGAGTTCTTCGACAGTGTGGTTTCCACGCACGAAAGCGGCCTTAAAGTGCTGCTTGGGCCGCAGCGCCCGGAACTGGCTGACGAGATCGAGGCTGTGCCGGACTCGGTGGCACGTATCATCGAGCGCATCGCAACGGACTATGATTTCATCGTGGTGGACACGCGCTGCCACCTGGACAATCTGCTGTTGGCGCTCACCGATATTTCGGCGCGCATCGTGCTCGTCGCCACGCCCACGCTCACCGGCGTCAAGAACGCCAAGTTCGTGCTGGACTTGTTCGACCGGATGGACTATCCAGCCGAGAAAATCGTCTTCGCCCTCAATAAGGTGGATGAGGATCGCTCGAAGAATCGCGGCACAATCGCGACCGAGTCGATAGAAAAGTACCTCCACCGCAGCGTTGACGCGCGTATTCCCAACATCGAGGCGCCGATCCTGGCGGCCGTCAACAAGGGCGTGCCGGTCGTCGTGACGCAACGCGACCACAAGCAGTCACCGGGGCGCGAGTTGATGGACCTGGCCGATTACGTTTACGCACAGTTGAACGAGGATTCGCTCGACGAAGTGGAAAGCGAGTCCGCCAAGAGCAAAAAGTCAGGCTTGGGATTACGTCTCGGAAAGAATTGAGACACAATGGTTCGCAAGGCGCGGTATAGTGTCGTATAGGCCAAACTAGTCCAACGGGGAGCGGACGCATGTCACTGCTCAATCGAATCCAGAAGGGCGGCGGTGCAGGAAGCACCCCTCCGAGTGGGGGTGGTGGCGACAATCCTCCTCCGTCGCAGGGAGGAATGTCGAGCAGCGAGGAGTCGCGTCTGGCCGCCATCCGCGCCCAGCGGGCCACCCAAAGCCGCGTTCCCGGGCGTTCGGGCGACACCGCGTATATTGACCTGAAGACACGTGTACAAACCCGCCTGCTTCAGGAACTCGATCAAGCCATGGATCTGACGCGCAAGGCTGAGGTGCGCGCCCATATCCAGGAGCTTTTCAACGCCATCCTGGCCGAAGAGAGCATGGTACTGGCCCGTACCGAGAAAGAGCGCCTGTTCGAGCAAATCGTCGCCGAAATCCTCGGCTTCGGCCCGCTTGAACCTCTGCTGGCCGACGACAGCATCACGGAAATCATGGTGAACGGCCCGAAGAACGTCTTCATCGAGCGCAAAGGTTTGATTACCCGCGCCAATGTCGCGTTCGAGGATGATGACCATGTTCTACGCATCCTCGACCGCATCGTCGCGCCACTTGGCCGCCGTATTGACGAGGCCTCGCCGATGGTGGACGCCCGCCTGCCGGATGGCTCGCGCGTCAACGCCGTCATCCGCCCGGTATCGCTGGTCGGCCCGACCATCACCATCCGCAAGTTCTTTAAGCGCCCGCTGACGGTCGAAGATCTGATTCGCAACGGCTCGATCTCGAAAGAGATGATCGAGTTCCTGCGCGCCTGCATCATCGCCCGCCTCAACATCATTATTTCGGGCGGTACGGGTTCGGGCAAAACCACGCTTCTCAACGTGCTGTCGGGCTATATTCCGAACGACGAACGGATCGTAACCATCGAGAATGCCGCCGAGCTTCAGCTGCGCCAGGAGCACGTCGTCACACTGGAAAGCCGCCCACCCAATATTGAAGGCCGTGGCGAAATCACGATTCAGGATCTTGTGGTCAACTCCCTCCGTATGCGCCCTGACCGGATCGTGGTTGGTGAGTGCCGTTCGGGCGAGGCGCTGGACATGCTCCAGGCCATGAACACTGGCCATGATGGTTCGCTCACTACGCTTCACTCCAACAGCCCGCGCGACACGATTGCCCGCCTCGAAACTATGTGCCAGATGGCCAAGGCCAATCTGCCGACGCGCGCCATCCGCGAACAGATCGCCAGCGCCATTGACCTGGTAGTCCATCAGGAGCGCCTGCGCGATGGCTCGCGCAAGGTCGTCAAGATCACTGAAGTGCAAGGTATGGAAGGCGAAATGATCACCCTGTCCGACATATTCGAGTTCGAACAGACCGGTGTGGAAGGCGGCAAGATCGTCGGCCGCATTCGCCCAACTGGAATCCGTCCGAAGTTCACCGACCGGTTCGAGGCAGCAGGAATCTATCTGCCGCCGTCGGTCTTCGGCGTCGGTCGTATATAAGCAGAGTCGAGCGGAGGGTCCTCGATGTCAGGGGTCCAAGTCGTCGTTATCGTTATTGCAGCGGTCGTCGCCCTACTCGTCATCGTGTGGGGTATTCGGAGCGTGCGTTCAGAGAAAGACCTGCTGGAAGAACGGCTGGTCAGTATTGACTCGGCCGGACAGCAGTTCACGCTCGATTTGACCGAGGAGGAGCTAGCGCCAGCGAAGCCCTCGTCCAACCTCTTTCGAGACAAGCTGGACAACGTTATCAGTGACCGGCCGTTCGCTCAGAAGTGGAAGCAGCAGCTTGCCCGCGCCGATCTCCGGCTGAAAGTCACCGAGTTCGCAGCACTTCACGTCGTCACGGCGATTGCCGGTTTCGCCATCTGCTATTTCCTGCTCTTCAGCGGGAGCATCGTCATCAGCATCATCGGCGGATTCGTCGGCTTCTTCGTACCGCGTTTCTACGTCGGGCGGCGCGTACAGTCCCGTTTGATCAAGTTCGAGAATCAGCTTCCGGATACGCTCAGTCTGTGGGTGAATGCGCTGCGCTCTGGCTACAGCGTGCCGCAGGCGATGGAAGCGATCTCCAGAGATGCGCCCGAACCGACTTCGACCGAGTTCAAGCGCGTGGTACAGGAGAATCAGCTCGGCATTGACCTGGCCGATGCGCTGGCCCACTTGCTCAACCGCGTCGAAAGCGAAGACCTCGACCTGGTGATCACAGCGGTCAATATTCAGCGCGAAGTCGGCGGTAACCTGGCCGAGATCCTCGAAGTCATCGGCCACACAATCCGCGAGCGCATCAAGCTCAAGGGCGAGATTCGCGTCCTCACCGCGCAGGGCCGTATCACCGGCTATCTGATCAGCGGTCTGCCCATTGCGCTGGCGCTCTTCCTGTACGCCATCAATCCCAGTTATATGGGCAACCTGTTCGAGAACCGTTCCTGCGGCTGGCCCATGCTGGGTATTGGCCTCGCGCTGATCGGAATCGGTATGGCCGTCGTCCAGAAAATCGTGGACATTGATATCTGAGGAAGTCACGATGAGCCCTGTTGCAGTAATGGTCATGCTGGTGGTGGGCGGCGTCATCCTGGTGGGGCTGGTCTACATCGGCATGCGCGATGACAAGGGGCGCGACCCGCTGCAGGAACGCCTGGCCCAGTACGAAGACAAGGAACTGCCGCAGTCGCTGGAGGACATCGAACTCTCGCTGTCCTTCAAAGACCGCGTGATCGTTCCGATGGGCCGCAAAATCGCGGAGTTGACAACCAAGTTCACGCCGCAGAAGCAGATCGAGGACACCCGGCACAAACTGGAGCTCGCCGGCATGACCCTTGAGCCGGGTTCATTTTTCGCCATGCGGATTTTCATGACGTTTGCGCTGGGCCTCGGTGCGTTCGTCGTCTTCTTCGTCCTGTCCAAGTCCACCCCGCAAACGACGGCTATCCTCTTCACGCTCGGCGGCTTTTTCCTGGGTTACTTCTTCCCCAGCATGTGGCTCAACAGCAAGATCAAGCGCCGCCAGCAAAGCATCGTGCGCGCCCTTCCCGACGCGCTCGACCTGCTCGTCATCTGCGTCGAGGCCGGCCTTGGCTTCGACATGGCGATGGGCAAGGTTTACGAGAAGTGGAACAACGAATTGTCGATCGCTTTCGGCCGGGTGCTGCGTGAAATTCAGTTGGGCAAGCCTCGGCGTGAAGCGCTGCGCGACATGTCTCGCCGCATGGATGTACCCGACGTGACGGCGTTCATCGCCGCCATCATTCAGGCGGACCAGCTCGGCGTGAGCATGTCGAAAATCCTCCGTGTGCAGTCCGACCAGATGCGCGTCAAGCGCCGCCAGCGCGCCCAGGAGAAAGCCCATCAGGCGCCGGTCAAGATGATGATCCCGATGGTCTTCCTGATTTTCCCGGCTATTTGGATTGTGCTGCTGGGCCCGTCACTGGTCATCCTGATTTCCACGCCGGCGCTTGGCACGGTCTTTTAGCGGCGCCGCGCTCAGCCCGACAGGACTCGCAAAATGGCTACTTCCGAACAAGCTCGCGCTTCGGCCGGGCTTGTTACGTCTCGCTGGAAGCAATTTCTGCAGCGCGCATGGTCAGGTACGCTCGACCTGCTTTACCCGCCCCGCTGCGCAGGCTGCGGGCGCGTGGATACGCTATGGTGCGACGCCTGCGCGCTGGCATTCAGCGCCGCCGGGCCGCTGATTCTCGCCGCGCCCGCGCCGCTCTCCGGTTCGGTGGCCGGGCGCTGGCACGAAGGCCTCGCCCGCGCGGCTATTCATACGCTCAAGTATGAGAACGGCCACCAGATGGCGGTTGTGTTGGCCGCCCCGATGGCCGAAGCGCTGCAATCCACTGCCTGGAAGTTCGATGGATTGGTTCCAGTACCTTTACATGCCACCCGATTGAAGGATCGTGGGTATAATCAGGCTGAATGGTTGGCCGAAGCAGTCGCCTCACGGATGGGTGTCGAATGCCTCCCCAATGCTCTCGTTCGAACGCGCGATACACCCCATCAGGTTGGCGCGGGTGGTGCCGAGCGGAGAGCAAATATGGAGGGAGCGTTCGAGCCGGTTGGTGATGCCCTGCGCGGCCGGCTTTTGATTCTAGTGGACGATGTGTTCACCACCGGGGCCACGCTGCAGGCGTGCGCCGAGGCCGCCCTCGCCGGAGGTGCGGGATCCGTGTTCAGCCTGACCGCCACCGCTGCCCGTGCCGGCGCGCGTGCGGCGCAACCGTAAGGAGTGCTTCACATGGAGATGACTATTCACAGCCAGAACCTCCGCGTCAACGAAGCGCTTGAGGAGTACGCCAGGAAGAAACTCGAAAAGCTGGAACGTTATCTGCCGAACATCGCCAACATCCGGCTTGATCTGGAGCGCCTCAATACCCGGCGGGGCGAGAACCTCACCGTCGCCCAGATCACGGTGCGCCACAGCCGTGGCGCCATCCTGCGTGCCGAAGAGCGCGTCAGCGGCACCGATCAGGACGATCTGATCGCCGCCCTCAATCAGGCTCTCGACAAGATGTACCGGCAGATCGAGCGATTCAAGGGAAAGCGCAGCCGCAAGGGCCGCGAGCGTTTCAGCGCGACGCTTGAGGAAGTGAGCAGCGCCGAAGTTGCTCCGCTGGCCGAGGGCATCGGCGAGGATTTCAGCGCCGAAGCGATACCCGAACCCGAGGTCAACCGCCGCAAAGAGGTGATGCTGACGGCTATGACGGAAGAGGAGGCCGTCGAGCAGATGGAACTGCTCGGCCACAGCTTCTTCATCTTCTTCAACGACGCGTCGCGCAGCGTCAACGTGGTCTACAAGCGCCAGTCCGGCAATTACGGCGTGCTGGTACCGCGCATCGGCTGAACCCTCGCGCCGCCTGTTTGACAACTTCGGCCCCTGCCCGTGCGGCGGGGGCCGCTACTTTGTCTTGCTTCCCTGCCGCCATAAACCTTGCAGCAGGCGGTACTTGCGGTACTCATACCACGCCATCAGCGCACTCAGGCGCAGGCCATGCCAGCTATCGCGCCAGCCGCCCAGCATCAGGTAGCGCCAGCGGAAGTGGCGTACGGCCTGCGTGAACGGCGTGTACAGCTTCGGGCGGACGCCCTGCTCAAACAGAATACGCGCATCATAGGCCACATAGCGGCGCTGTTTGGCGTGAAACTGCGCGGGGTGATCATAGTTGTAGTGGACGATCGGCTGTTCAAGCGTGCCCTGTGGGCCGTCCAGCAGCACGACCTCATGCACCTTTTTGGCCGGGTCATAGCGTGCCGCCCCCACCTTCAGCAGCCGAGTTTGATAATCCGGATACCAGCCCGCGCCGCGCGTGAGCTTGCCGAAAATATAGTTGTGACGGGGTATCTGGTAGCCCACCGGCGCACCCTGCGCGATAGCCTGACGCACCTCGGCGGCCAATTCCGGCGTCACCCGTTCGTCGGCATCCACGAACAGCACCCAACCCTGCCCCACCGCATCGAGCGCGGCGTTGCGCTGCCCGGCGTAGTCGTCGAAATCACGGTGCAGCACGTGCGCGCCGCCACGCATGGCAATCGCCACTGTATCGTCCGTCGAGCCAGAATCGAATACGACGACCGTATCGGCAAAGGCGACCGAGGCGATGCAGTCGGCAATGTGCCGGGCCTCGTTACGGGTGAGAATGACGGCCGTCAGCGTTTCGCTCACGCCTGCCGCCCAATCTGCTCGTAAGCGGCCACCACTTCGGCCGGTTCGCCGGCCACCCGCGCACGCCGGGCCAGCCGTGCCATGCCCGCGCGCACCATCCGCCGCGCCAGCCAGCGCCGGGCGGGAGAATAATAGCGGTCGTAGAGGCGCAGGCGGCTCGTCCAGAGGTGGATCAGGCTCTGTGGACGAATCTGGCCGGAACTCTGGCCGCCAAGGTGCACGACATGCGCAGCAGGCACGCAGCGCGCGTGCCAGCCTGCCCTGCGCAAGCGCCACGCCCAGTCCACTTCCTCGCAGTACATCACGAAGCCCTCGTCCAGCAGGCCGACATCGCGGATAGCCTCGGAGCGCAGCATCATCGCCGCGCCGAGCACGAAATCAACCGGGAACGGCTGGCTCGATTCGTAGAGCGCGCGGGGATAACGGCCATTGAAGCGGCCTTCGATGAGGCGGCCCGGCGTCGGGAAAAGCTCGGCCCATAACTGGCGCAGGCCGGGGAAAGAGAACGCCCCGTGCTGAAAACTGCCATCCCCGTAGGTCAGGTTTGCGCCCACCAGCCCAACGCGCGGCTCACTGAACAGCGCATCGAACAGGGCACGGGTCGCGCCGGGCTGCGTGATGGTGTCGGGGTTGAGCAGATAAACGGCGCGCGGGCCGCCCAGGCCGGCGTCCGGCTTATCCAGACTGAGCGCGCGCAGAGCGACGTTGTTCCCGCGCACAAAGCCGACGTTCTCGTTCTGGGCGAACAGTTCGGCCTGCGGAAACGCGGCGCGCACTGCTTCGGCGCTGCCGTCGCTTGACGCGCTGTCCACCACCAGCACACGGGCGCGCAGGTTGCTGATTTCGAGATCGGCGTAAAGGCTGCGCAGCGCATCGAGCAGCAGGTCACGCACGTTCCAACTGACAACGATGACCGCCAAGTCAAGGGCGGAACGGCTAGCCCTGGAAGCTGGCAAAATCAATTCCAGTGCGGGCGATGAAGCCATCCCAATCAGCCAGCGCATCGGCGGTGTATGGCACGATGCCCGCTGCACCAGCCAGGGTTTCGAGCGCATCCGCACCGGCGGCTGTACGCCCAAACACGCTGAGAGCCTCAGATATTGCCTCGCGCACGCCCAACGGCAGTTCACGAGCGGCCACGACCACACCCAGCGGCAAGTCCAGCGTGGACGGCAACCGCGTGATATCCGCCTCCAGTTCGGGCGTACCGCTGCGCTCGAAGTCATCCAGCGCCAGCGCCGCCGCGTCACAATCGCCGCTGGCGACCTGTTCAACCAGTGCATCCAGGCTGGGCACATCGGTGACGGCGATCAGCGTTGAGGTAGGCGGGAGGCCGTCGGCCAGCATCCAGAGCGCAGGCACCTGCCAGGTCATCAGGTCATTCGCGCTGAGGCGGCAGAAGGTGCTGCCGGCCAGCCCGGCCAGTGACGAGATGCCACTCTCGCCCGAAGCGATGAAGACCAGCTCACGGCTCACTGAATCGACATCGTCACTCAGGAGGAAAAGCGGAAGGCCGCAGTTCAACGCTGCGGCGGCTGAGTAGCCTGGAGCGCTGACCAGCGCCAGCGCAGGAGGGCCGTCGAAGGCGTTGCACAGCGCCTCCACCGCGTCACGGTCACTCGAAACCAGCGCCACATCCACGGTCAGGCCGGTTTCAGCCTGTAAGGCATCCGCCAGCGCTGCGACGGCCGCATTGGCAGCCCGCCCGGTGGTGTCGGACACGATCAGGAAGCGAATCGGATTATCGGCGGAACCCGGCGCAAGGGTCGGCGGCAGCGTGGCCAGCGGGGTAGACATGGGAGTGGGCGTCAGCGTCGGGGGCGGCGCGGCGGCGGAAGCATTCCGGCACGCGGCGAGCGCACCGCTCATCAACAGCAATGCCGATATCAGCCAGCCTGTCCGTGCGCTCATGCCCGCTCCCCTCGCCGCCAATCGCCATCCCTCTGATCGTAGCGGCGAATCGCCGAGGTAACCATCAGGTTTTTTGCGCTAGTTCGGGGTGAACTGGCCGGTGGGGTCAAGCAGTTCGATCTGGCGCGGGCCGACATGGGCATTCAGTTCGCTCACGCCTACATCCTCGTGAATCAGGCCTGCCCAGCAGTTCTGCGGGTTGCGAACCTCGATTTGCGACATTCGCACCGCACCCCAGACGGTCGCCCGCGCCCCGGCCGGCAGATAGGTGTAGGCAATGCCGGTATTCGGGTCGGTTTCGGTGATCAACGCCTCATCGGCCCCCAGCCGCCAGCGCCAGGGGTAGTCGCTGGCCGCCGTATCGCAGTCAATGCCCACGCGCCACGAACCCGATTCGTCGTATTCGCCAAAGGTGGA
>JAEURB010000378.1 GCA_016788435.1 Anaerolineae bacterium
GTTATAAATATGCAGCGTCGTAATCCGTTCTTTTATTTGGGGGCACTATGGATCGGAAACTTGGCAACGCATTGCTCGCGGAGTTCCTTGGCACGTTTGCGCTGGTGTTCATCGGTGCAGCCGTAGTCGCCACGCTCACCATCCCGAACAGCAACGGCTCGGTCGTTGTCCCGGCCCTCGGCCACGGCCTGATCGTACTGGCGCTGGTCGTCGCCTTCGGCTCGGTATCGGGCGGGCATTTCAACCCGGCGGTCACGGCCGCCATGCTGGTCGCCGGCAAGATTCCGGTGGTCAAGTCAATCCTGTATTGGATCGTCCAGTTCGCTGCCGCAATTCTCGGGGCACTTGTGCTCTCTTTCCTGATCGGCAGCGCGCCAGGCTCGCCCTACGGCCAGACCATCGGCGTCATGACGGGCACTAACCTCACCTACGCGGCTGTGCTGGAGGGCATCGGCACGTTCCTCTTCGTCACTGTTATCTATCAGGTCGCCATCAATGGCAAAGGCGGGAACCTGGCGCCAATTGCTATCGGCCTCATGCTCTCGGCGGTCATCCTGGCGATTGGGGTCTATACCGGCGCTTCGGTTAACCCGGCGCGCACGCTCGGCCCGGCGCTGGCGGCCGGTGACCTCAGCTATGTTCCGGCCTACTTCATCGGCATCTTCGCCGGTGGCATTCTCGCAGGTCTGTTCAATGGGTATCTGTACAAGCCGGAATAACGAGTAGTGAGTGCTGAGTACCGAGTGCTGTGTGACGATAGTTCTGCCTGATATGACGAGAGGCCGGGGTGCACATTCTCCCCGGCCTCTCTTACTTCTGTTCCTCGACCCAGCACTCAGTACTCGCTACTCGACCCTATTCCTTCTCGTCCTCTTTGTAGACGACGGCGATGCCGAGTTCTTCGAGCTGCTTCGGCTCGGCCGGCGATGGGGCGTGGGCCATAATGTCGGCGCCGGCCTGCGTCTTCGGGAAGGCGATCACCTCCCGGATATTCGGCTCCTGCGCGTACAGCATCACCAGCCGATCCACGCCCACCGCAACCCCGCCATGCGGCGGCACGCCATACTCGAACGCCTCCAGCATGTGCCCGAACTGCTCGCGGGCGCGCTCCAGCGACTGGCCGATCAGCGGGAACATCTTCTCCTGAACGGCGCGGTCGTGAATACGGATGCTGCCGCCCGCGACTTCATAACCGTTGAGAGCAAGGTCGTACTGCGAGCCGCGCGCCGCGCCGGGGTCGGTGTCCAGAAGCGGCAGGTCTTCGGGCAGCGGCATCGTGAACATGTGTTGGCTGGGGTCCCAACGCTGCTCTTCCTCGTTCCAGTAGAACATCGGGAAGTCAATGATCCAGCCGAAAGCCAGCTTTTCGGGGTCATCGAGGCCCAGTTCGTGGGCGATGGTGCGGCGCAGCACATCCACAATACGGTAGACGGTTTCGCGCTCGTCGGTGATGAACAGCAGCAGGTCGCCGGGTTTGGCTTCGGTGCGCTGAAAAAGTTCGGCCAACTGCTCGGCCCCGAAGAACTTACCGACCGGCCCCTTCAGTTCGCCGCCCTCAGTCTCGGGCATTCCCAGCCAGGCCAGCCCCTTCGCGCCGTTGGCGCGAGCCAGCGTTTCGAGGTCATCCATCAGCTTGCGCAGGGCCGTACCGCTGCGCAGAGCCATACCCGGCGCGCGGAAGGCCTTGACCGGCTTGCCGGCTGCCGCGCTGGATTTGAAGACCTGAAAGCCGCTGGCCGCCGCGAGATCAGTGATATCCACCGCCGCCAGTTCGTAGCGCAGGTCGGGCTTGTCAGAGCCGTACATCTCCATCGCATCGATGTACTTGATGCGCGGGAACGGCTTGAACATCGGCGTCTTGCCCAATACCTGTTCAGTCAGATAAATCATCAGTCCCTCGATCAGGGTGATGATGTCCTCGCGCTGCACAAAACTCATTTCGAGGTCAAGCTGCGTGAACTCCGGCTGGCGGTCGCCGCGCAGGTCTTCGTCGCGGAAGCAGCGCGCGATCTGAAAGTAGCGCTCGTAGCCAGCCACCATCAGCAGTTGCTTCAACTGCTGCGGGCTTTGCGGCAGCGCGTAGAAGTTGCCCGGCATCAGGCGGCTGGGCACAAGGAAATCGCGCGCACCTTCCGGCGTCGTCTTGAACAGGATCGGCGTTTCGATTTCGACGAAATCAAGCTTGTCGAGGTAGTCGCGCATCCCCTTCACCACCCGGTGGCGCAGGATGATATTCTCCTGCATCTTGGGGCGGCGCAGGTCAAGGTAGCGGTACTTCATGCGCGCCACCTCATCAATTTTCGTATCCTGATTGATGTAGAATGGCGGCGTCTTCGAGGCGTTCAGCAGCGTAATCTCGCTGGCTACTACCTCGATGTCACCGGTTTCCAGTTCAGAATTGGCGGTACCCTCCGGGCGCTGGCGTACCAAACCGCGCACCTGCACCACGTACTCGTTGCGCAGTGAGTCGGCCACCCGGTGCGCATCGGGCGAGGTCTCCTGATTGACGACGACCTGGGTAATGCCCCAGCGGTCGCGCAGGTCAATGAAGATCAGGCCGCCCTGATCGCGCCGGCGAAATACCCAGCCCGCCATCAGCACTTCCTGCCCCGCATGGGCCGGGCGAAGCTCGCCGCAGTTCTGCGTCTTCAACATCACGTCCGCCTTCAATTCGCTCGATTTGGGTTCGTTGTGCAGGCCAAACAGTCTAGCATGAGCCCGCGGTCTTTGAAATGGGGCGAATCAGCAGCGGCGCAGGCTAGATAACCCTGCGCCGCTTTCCACACCCGCGCTCAGGCGCGCTACACTGTCTGATACACGCTCTGAGCCGCCAGGTGCCTGTCCAGCCAGCGCCCGATAGCCGGGTACTGGAAATCACGCCCCGCGTAGGTACGGGCTGCTCCCATCGTGCCGAAAACCAGCGCCACAAACGGCGCGACCATCAACGCCAGCGCGCCAGCCACCCCCACAATCGCCCACAGCGGGACCAGTATGAACCCGACCAGCACGATCATCAGCAGCAGCGCGATGACCAGGCCCAGCCCCCACACGATGCCGCCGACGAACATAGCCAGCGCCACGCCCACCGTCACCAGCACCTGTACGGCGAAGGCCTGCAGCGCCTGAAAGGCCACGAAGTCCGAACGCTTGCGCCAGTACAGGAAGATCGCCAGCGGAATGAAGATGCTGAACGGAACCACCGCCCCACTGGTGAACAGGCCGCCCAGCACCGTAATCCAGATACTGAGGTGCGCGATTGACGACCACAGGCGTTCGTCCTCGTTCAGATAGGCGCTGCTGTAGGCGCGTGGCGCGGGCTGGGCCTCAAAGCGGCGCTTCGGCTTGGCCGGCGCAGCGTCCTCGTTCTTCCGCTTGCGCGGCTCGCCCCAGGCCACAGCGCGGCGCGGCCCGCCGTGATAGCGCTCCTCATATTCAGCGATGATCGCGTCGGGATCGCGCCCGCTGACCTTGTCAGCCTCCAGCCGCGTCAACCGCAGGTCATCGAGGCTTTCCACTGTTTCCGGGCCGTCGCCGTCGAGGCCATTATTCTTCAGATCATCCGTGCTCATGGTTCGCCCCTCGAAATGCCCGGCAAAGCCGGTACACTTGGCATTGTTTGGTTCCTTCCCGTATACGCAGTGGGCTTGCCAGAAGTTGCACTCATGAGCTTTCTTCGCCAGTTTTTCTCGCGCGATTACACCCTCAGCAAACGCGGGCTGGGCGTTTTGCTCATTTTGATTGGCGTCGCAGGGTTCGCCGGCGTGTACGCGATTGACCTGCTTGATGCCGGGCGGCAGGGCGGCATCGGCCCGGTGCAGCAAATCGCGCTCGGCGGCTCGGTTCTGCTCGTGTTCGCCGGGTTGACCCTCCTGCCGCTCGGCCGCCAGCCCGCCTGATGGCAGCCCTGGTTGCGCCCTCTTCACCGCCAGCCGTCGCGAACCGCTGGCTAACGCTGGCGTTTCGGCTGCTGATGACCATCGCCATCAGCCTGCTCGTCTTCCACACTGTCGTCTACACACTGTTCGCGGCCAACCTGATTCAGTTCCCCTTCGACTACGACCAGGGCGAAGGCTTCGAACTGGTGGACACCATCCTGTTCAGCCGGGGACAGTGGCCGTACCGCGATACCGATGTCTTCCCGTTCTATTCG
>JAEURB010000409.1 GCA_016788435.1 Anaerolineae bacterium
GGGGCGTCCCGTGGCCTTAGCCGGCGGGAGAACCGTCTCCAGCACGCTCCATTCCGCGTCCGTCACATCGCTGGGGTAGACCTTGCGTTCGCTCATCCACTGACTCTGCCCTATCCCAGCCCGGTTTTCAAACACGCTCTAGTAGTCGCTGGCCGTGTAGGTGTGCTTGTGCTAAACTCTTAGTACGGGTTCTTCACGACGAGGCCTCATGCCATTATGGTCAATTTCGGGCGTCAGATGGATGCTGCACTGAAGGCGGTGGATATGCCCGATGCGCGCGGCGCGCTGGTGCTGCTCGAACCAACCTCCCGCTATCGGTCTCTGCTGGTGGCCACCCTGCTTGAACGGCAGGATCGCCCGGTGCTGTACTATGCACTCGGCCCTGATGACACCAATCTATCCATCTTCCTCACCAGCCTCGGGCGTTCGCTGGCGGATCAACGGCCGCTTGGCGGCCAATCACTGCTGGCGCTTGCTGGTATCGAGCAAGTAAGCACATTAATCTGGAGCGAAGCCCTGCTCAATGACCTGGCCGAGGCGGGTGACGATGTGCTGCTCATTCTCGACGAGTTCGACCGCAGCGATGCATCGGATGATGTTCAGGCTTTCCTGACCGATCTGGCCGAAAAGCTGCCACCGCGCATCACGCTGCTGATCAACAGCCGCACCGTACCGCGCCTGCCCTGGATTGCCCTCATCGCCAAGGGGCGGGCGGCAGTCATTGCGACCGAGGACGCCGCGATCCGCTTTCCAATTTCACCCCGCGCGGCGGCGTCACGGATTCCGATTGATGTTTACGCGCTGGGCCCCGGCTTTGTCCTGCTTGAGAACACCGCCGTCGAAAGTTGGGAAGGCCACCTGCCCCGCCTGCTCTTTTTCTTCGCGCTGGAACGGCCGGCTGTCACGCGTTCGGAGATTTGCGCGGCTTTCTGGCCAGACCTCGACATCGAGCAAGCAGTCAACGTATTCCACGTCACCAAGCGCAGGCTACATAAGGCGCTCGGCGTTGACGCGCTGCTGCACGAAGATGGTTTCTATCTGCTGAACCCGGAGCTCGAAGTCCGCTCCGATCTCCACGACTTCGTGGATTTACTCATTAGTGCGCGCCGTTCCACACCCGAGTCCCGATTGACCTACCTGCTGCAAGCGGTGGATACCTACCGGGGGCCGTATCTGCAGGGCCACGATGACAGCTGGATCGCCGCGCGCCGCGCGGACTATCTCGACGGCTACATCGAAGCCCTGACCGCGCTCTCCGAAATCTACCTGGAACAAGACCGGCGCGAGCAAGCGTTGGCTCAGTTGAAGCGCGCCCTGGCCGCCGACTTCGACCGCCCCGCCCTGCAGGAAGCGGTCCTTCGACTCTACATTGCCATGGGCCGCCGTTACGAAGCGGCCGATCACTACAAGGAATTGAAGGCGCGCCTGTCTAAATTGCGCCGCCGCATCTGGCCAGAAGTCGAGGCGATCTATCAGGAGATTGCCGGCTGATTGAATCGTGACGCGCCGCCCGGCACAGATACCGGGCGGCGCGTCTGCATGCCCCTGACAGGATTCGAACCTGTAACCTCAGACTTAGAAGGTCTTTGTTCTATCCGTTGAACTACAGGGGCGATTGCTGGCATTGTAGTGATTACACCAGCCCCCGTCAACCGAAGTGTACACGCACAAGCGTTCTAATCTGCGCTTGTGAATCCGCTTCCCTTCCGGTATAATTGTGCTTGTTTGTGGATACCGGCGTCACACCTTCAGTCCGCGTTCCGCAATCCGTCCGCTTCGAGGTTCCCACATGGTGGATAAAGACGTTCGTGCAATCGGCCAGCAGACCGAAGAGCATATCAAGTACCTTGACCCAATGGATCACGTTCGCAAGCGCCCCGGCATGTACGTCGGCGGCACAGACTCGCGGGCATTGCACCATCTGATCTACGAGGTCGTTGACAACGCAATTGACGAGGCGTTAGCCGGCCGCTGCGACCGGGTGACGGTGACATTGCACGAGAACAACTACGTCTCGGTTGAGGATAACGGCGGCGGCATTCCAGTCGGCGTGAACCGCGAAACCGGCCTGTCTACCCTGCAACTCGTCCTGACCAAGATCGGCGCTGGCGGCAAGTTCGACAGCGGCGCTTATAAGGTCAGCGGTGGTCTGCACGGCGTCGGCGTATCGGCCGTTAACGCGCTGTCCACCGAAATGATCGCCCAGGTGCGCCGCGATGGTTACCTTTATCAGCAAGTCTATCACGCTGGGACGCCAGCCACGGCCGTCGAGACGGTGCGCCCGCTGGAACCCGGCGAGGCGACCGGCACGGTCATCACTTTCCAGCCTGACTACACGGTGCTGGAGCCGAACCCGTTCAGCTTTGAGACGCTTGAGCAGCGCTTCCGCGAGATGGCGTTCGTCACCCGGCGCGTGACTATCACGCTGCGCGACGAGCGGGCGCAGCCGGTTCCGGCCGAAACCACCTTCTACTTCGAGGGCGGTCTCAAGTCGTTCGTGCGCTACCTGAATCGTAATCGCGACGAGATCCACCCGGTTTTCGCGACCGAACGGGATATCGAGATCGCGCCCGAGGGCAAAACACCGTACGTGATCGGCATCGAAATCGCTTTCCAGTACTGCGACTCGACTAACGTGACCGAACTGGCCTTCGCCAACACGATTAACACGCCGGACGGCGGCACCCATCTCACGGGTCTGCGTGCTGCCATCACCGGCGTCGTCAACCGCTGGTCGCGTAAAGTTGGCCTGCTGAAGGAAAAGGACAGTAACTTCTCGGGCAGCGATACGCTCGAGGGCCTGACGGCCATCGTCAGCATCAAGCACCCACACCCGTCGTTTGAGAGCCAGACCAAGGTCAAGCTCATCAACCCCGAAGTGCAAGGAGCTGTCTCGCAGGTCACGACCGAGGCGTTCAACGACTTCCTCGAACTGAACCCGCGTGAAGGCCGGCGCATCGTCGAGAAATGTATGTTGAGCATGCGTGCCCGCGAAGCCGCCCGCAAGGCCCGCGATCTGGTTCGCAGCGGCCCCAGCCTGCTGGAGAGCAGCACCCTGCCTGGCAAGCTGGCCGACTGTTCGCAGCACGGCGCGAACGCCGAAGTCTTCATCGTCGAAGGCGACTCAGCCGGTGGTTCGGCCAAGCAGGGCCGCGACCGGCATTTTCAGGCCATTCTGCCGTTGCGCGGCAAGATTCTGAATACCGAGCGCGCACGCCTCGACAAGATGCTCGATAATAACGAGATCAAGGCGCTGATCAGCGCGCTGGGCACGGGCATCAGCGACGACTTCAGCCTCGAACCCCTGCGCTACCACCGCGTCATTATCATGACCGACGCTGACGTGGATGGCAGCCACATTCGCACGCTGCTGCTGACCTTCTTCTTCCGCCAGATGCTGCCCCTGATTCAGGAAGGGCATCTGTACATCGCCCAGCCGCCGATCTTCCGCTTGCAGAACGGCAAGGAACACGAATACGTCTATCCGGAAGCCGGTATGAGTGACAATGAACTGCTCACCCGCGCCCAGACGCGCTATAACGACCCGGCCAAGCTCAAAGTCAGCCGCTATAAGGGCCTCGGCGAGATGAACCCCGACCAATTGTGGGAAACGACGATGGACCCCCAGCAGCGCACCCTGCTTCAGGTGACAATTGAGGACGCCGCCGAAGCCGACCGCGTCTTCGACATGCTGATGGGTTCGGCAGTGCCACCGCGCCGCCGCTTCATCCAAACCCACGCCAAGAGCGTTCGCAACCTCGATATCTAGCCCAGGTTCGACCAAATGGAACATTCACGCCCGGCCAGTTTGGCCGGGCGCAAGTGTTTACCCTTCTGTCAACCGCCGAGGGCGGCAGTCAGTTTTCCAGCGTGAATCCGTTCGCGTCCACTGTCTGCGCGTACCAAACGGCCGTATCCTTCATGATGCGCTGTTGCGAGTTGTAATCCACGTAGTAAAGCCCGAAGCGGCGCGTGTAGCCATAACCCCATTCGAAGTTGTCGAGGAACGACCACGCGAAGTAGCCCTTCAGCAGCGCGCCGCTGGTGATTGCACGATGTGCGGCGGCCAGATGGCTCTGGAAGTAGGCCATGCGCCGCACGTCGTGTATCTTGCCGTCTGGCGTAACCTCGTCCTCGAAGGCCGCACCATTCTCGGTGATGTACAACGGGATCCCGTAGTCGGCCGTCAGCTTCATCAGCAGGTTGCACAGCCCATCGGGCCAAACCTCCCAGTCCATCTGCGTGTACTCAGAATCAGGCACACGCACCCCCTGAATCTGCAGACCACCCGTGCCGGGCGCATCTTCAACGACACCGCGCGTATAGTAGTTGACGCCGAGGAAGTCAATTGGCGCGGAGATAACCTCCATGTCGCCTGCTTCCACCGGAATCAACGGCCAGCCGACGTGGTTAAGGATGTTTTCGGGGTAAACGCCCTTGAGCGGCGGGTCGAGGAACCAGCGATTCTGGAAACTGTAATGCCGGCTCGCTGCTGCCTTGTCAGCTTCACTGCTCGTCGCCGAGTCAGACCAGGTGAGCGCGTTCACCAGCCCGACCTTGGTTTCGGCATCTCCATTGGCGCGCAGAACCGGAACCGCCTTGCCGTGGGCCAGCAGCAGATGGTGCGCTGCTCGCAGGTAAGATTCCCAGTGAGCAACGCCGGGCGCATGAACACCAATGCCATAGCCGAGAAAGGCACTGACCCACGGCTCGTTCAACGTCATCCAGTGCTTGACGCGGTCGCCAAGCCCCTTCGACACCGCATCGGCGTACTCAACGAAAGCATCGGCGATGAACCGCTGAGTCCACCCGCCCCGATCAGACAGTACCTGCGGCAGATCCCAGTGATACAGCGTGGCATAGGGTATGATGTTGTGCTTGAGTAGCGCATCAACCAGCCG
>JAEURB010000447.1 GCA_016788435.1 Anaerolineae bacterium
TGTTGACGACGATGGCCGGCTCAAGGAAGCGCGGGCCAAGGCCGGGCAGGCGGCCGCCGCCCGCCAGCAACTGCGCGCCAGCCGCCACCGCTTCGGCGATATGCGCCTCGGTGCGCGCCAGTTCACGGTCGCTGGCCATGCTGCCTATGTGCAGGTCGTAGCCATCACCGTTGCCGACTTCGAAGCCTTGCGCGAGCGCCAGCAGCCGTTCGATGAAGGCATCGTAGACGGTATCCACCACGTAGGTGCGCTCGACGCTGACGCAGGCCTGTCCGGCGTTCTCCATCGCACCGCGCAGCGCCCCGGCCGCCGCTTGTTCGAGATCGGCGTCTTCGAGCACGATGAACGGGTCTTTGCCGCCCAGTTCGAGGGTGCAGGGAATCAGCCGTTCGGCGGCGCGAACCGCGACTTTGCGGCCGGTCGCGCTGCTGCCGGTGAACGACAGGCCGTCCACCACGTCGATCAGCGCCTCGCCGGTGCGGCCGTCACCCGTGACGACCTGCGCGACGGCGGGGGGAATGCCCACCTCGTGCATGAGCGCGACGGCATAGGCAGCGGTGAAGGGCGTAAGTTCGCTCGGCTTGATGAGCACAGCGTTGCCCGCGATGAGCGCCGGGATGGCGTCAATCAGGCCGTTGAGGAGCGGATAGTTCCAGGGCGTGATGAAGCCCACCACGCCGAGCGGATGAAAGACGACCTGCGCGCGCTGGCGCAGGTGAAAGGTGACGCGGCGCGACTGATCGGCCAGCAGGCCCGGCGCGCGGCGCGCGTAATAATGCACGACGTTGTCAATCACGGCGTGCTCGGCGAACCCGCCGCCGGTCACCTTGCCGGTTTCGGCGCGGATGATGGCGTAGAGCGTGTCGCGGTCTTCCCAAAGGCGGTCCGTCCAACGCTGGAGCAGGCGGCCACGAGTGCGAACGGACAAGGCGGCCCAGGCAGGCTGGGCGGCGCGCGCTTCGGCAGCCAAATCGGCCACCATCGCGGTGGTCATCACCGGCACACGGCCCACCTCCTCGCCCGTGATCGGGTTCGAGACGGTCAGGAATTCGGCGATGGGGGAATCGGTGGACATGCGGATAGCTCCTGATGACGCTGGTTCGCCGCCAAGCGCAATCCTGCTACAATGCGCCTGCACGGATGCTGTACATCATTCTAGCCGGAACTGACGGGCAGATCGCCCCTGAACGGGAACTGAATTTGGCGCTTCGCTGCGGGATTGACCAGATCGCGGTGGCGCGGGTCGAGGAAGGCATCAATCGGCTCGGCGAGCGTTTTCTGGCACGCCTGTTCACGCCGGGTGAGCGGGCCGACTGCGCCGATCACCCGGCGCGGCTGGCGGCCCGTTTCGCCGCCAAGGAAGCGGTGGCCAAAGCGCTCGGCACCGGCATCGGCGATGTGGGCTGGCAGGAGATCGAAATCCGCACCGGCGAACGGGGTCGGCCGGTACTGACGCTGCACGGCAATGCCGCCCGCCTCGCCGCCGAACTGGGCCTGCGCGAGTGGGACATCAGCCTGACGCACACGGCTGACTTAGCGGCGGCGGTGGCAGTGGCGGCGGGATAAACGACAGGAACACCCATGCCGCCGAAGCGGATGCACAGCACTGAAATTGAAACGGATACCGCCCTCGCGCGCAGGCTGATTGAAACCCAGTTCCCGCGCTGGGCGCACTTGTCGCTAACCCCGGTCGCGTCCGGCGGCACCGACAACGCGCTTTACCGGCTGGGAGACAGTCTGGTCGTGCGGTTGCCGCGAGTGCCCGGTGCGGAGGGGCAGGTGGGGAAAGAACAACGCTGGCTGCCCTTCCTCGCCCCGCATTTACCAATCGCCATTCCAGAACCAGCAGCGTTCGGCCAACCCGGCGCCAGCTACCCCTACGCATGGTCGGTCTATCGCTGGCTGAACGGCGACAACGGCACGGTTGCGCCGCTGGCCAACCCCGATCAGGCAGCAGTCGAGTTAGCCGGGTTTATCAGCGCCATGCGCTCTATAGACGCCGAGGGTGGCCCCCCACCGGGCGAGCATAACTCCATGCGGGGCGTGCATCTGGTTACGCGTGACGCCTTCGCGCGAGCCGGTATCGCTACCCTGCCCGGCAGCTTCGACAAAGCCGCGCTGACTGACTGCTGGGAACGCACGCTGGCCGCGCCGGAGTGGAATGGCCCGCCGGTTTGGATTCACGGCGACCTGCACCCCGCCAACCTGCTGATCGAGCGGGGCCAGATTCACGCCGTGATTGACTTCGGCTGCCTGGGCGTGGGCGACCCTGCCTGCGACGTGATGGCCGCCTGGAACATCCTGCCGGCGCGGCCGCGGGCAATCTTCCGCGAGGCGCTGGGTGTGGATGACGCGATGTGGGAACGTGCCCGAGGCTGGTCGCTTTCGATGTGGGCGGGCGGCTTCGATTATTATCTGCACACCAACCCCGTGTTCATCGAAATGGCCCGCTTC
>JAEURB010000025.1 GCA_016788435.1 Anaerolineae bacterium
AGCCGCTTGCGCCCGATGCGGTCGCTTAGCGCCCCTGCCGGGCCGGAGACCAGCGTGTAGACGAGGTTGAAGGTCATCACCATCAGCAGCGTCGCCGTCACGCTCACGCCCAGGTTCTGCGCGCGCAGGATGAGGAAGGCGTCGCTGGAGTTACCGAGGGTGAACAGCACCAGCACGATGACGAAGTGGCGGAAGGCGGACGGCAAGGCGCCCCAGGCGAGGCGGGGACGCTTGGCGGACGGGTCCGGCGGGCGGCGGACTTCGCGGGCGATCATGACCAACGCGATCACCGCCAGCACCGCCGGGATGATGCTGATCAGCACGACGAGGTTGAACGTCTCGCGGCTGAGGTCCACCGCGCTCGACTGGGTAGCCAGTACGATGAGCAGCGCCACGCCCACGCCAATGAACGCGCCGAGCGTATCGCCCGCCCGGTGCAGCCCGAACGCAAAGCCGCGCCGGTCGGCGGAGACACTATCGGCGATCAGGGCGTCACGCGGGGCGGTGCGAATGCCCTTGCCCGCCCGGTCAACGAAGCGCACGGCCAGCACGCCTGGCCAGCCCTGCACGAGAAGAAGGAACGGTTTGGCGACCGTCGAAAGGCCATAGCCGGCGACGGTGAGCGATTTGCGCCGTCCCATCCGGTCCGACCAGAAGCCGGAGAACAGCTTCAGGAGACTGGACGTGGTTTCGGCCACGCCTTCGATCAGGCCGATGATTGAGGTCTTTACGCCCAGGACGTTGGAAAGGAACAGCGGCAGCAGGTAGACGACCATCTCGCTGCTGATGTCCGTCAGCAAGCTGGTGAGGGTCACCGCCCACACGTTTCGCGGCAGGCTGCGCAGCCGCTGCCAAAGGTTCGTCACACCGTTCGCTCCTTACCAGAAGCACGTAGTGTAACGCCGCCCGTCTTTACCGCTTTAACCCTTCGACCCATTCCTCCCAACAAAGAACAGACGGCGGATGCAGGGCGTCTTACTCCCTGCATCCGCCGTGAGCTACTGATGACCGGTGAACGCTAGATCATCCCATCCAGGTTGTCGTCGGTCTCGCTCTCGTCGTCAAGCTCGATCTTGCGCTTGCCCTTGGGCGGTTCGGGCGGCGCAGGGGGTTCCGGCGGTTCGGGTGGTTCAGGCGGTATCGGCCCCTTCGAGATCGAGATGTCAATGCCGGAGAGCGCGCGCTTGAGCGTCGTGCGCGTCACCGCCAGAATCTGCTCCTGCAAGTCACGGCCGAGCGTGCGGATATCATCGAAGTCCGGGCTGCTGAAGGCGATGCGCGGGTCTGACTTGAGCAGGCCGTCGAGGTAGTCCACCATCTGGCCCGCTTGCAGGCTGACTGCCGCCAGCTTCTGCTTCTCCGGCGCGTCGTCAGCCACATCCAGCGCCAGCACTTCGCGCACGTAGTAGTCGTCCGGGATCAGCGTCACGGCGTGAATGTGCAGCGAACGGTAGCTGCGCGCGCTCACATCCCCCGAACCGGGATACATCTCCGTCATCAGGGCCTTCTCCACTGACTTCGCCAGGGATTTGAACGCCAGCCGAAGCTGGCTCAGGGAAGCAGCAGCCGTCTCGTCCATCAGTTTTCTCCTTCACTTGTTCCGCTGTCATCGTCGCGGAGCGCTTCATCAAGGGTTTGCAGGGTTTCAGGGCGAAGCAGGCGGCGCAGCGTCTTCTTCGCGTGGTGGATACGGGACTTAACCGTGCCGGTGCTGGTGTTCATGGCGGTCGCAATCTCGGCATAACTCAGCCCCTCCTCGGAATACAGGATCAGCGCCTGGCGCTGAAGTTCGGGCAGGCTCTCCATCGCCTCGCGCACTTCCAACTGCAGCAGCAGCCAGAAAACCGCGTCGTCGGGCGCTGGCGTCTCATCGGCGCTGACGAACGAGACGCGCACTTCGACCGCCTCGTCATCCAGCGAAACATCCCGGTAGCGCCCCTGCCGCCGCAGTTCGTCATAGCAGCGGTTGCGCGCCATGCGGTAGAGGTACGGCCGCAGATGTTCCGGCGGGTCAATGCGATCCATGTGCTGGTAGAAGGCGATGAACACCACCTGCACCAGGTCATCTTCCAGATCGCTGGCGCCGATCAGGCGGCGCACGAAGCGGCGAACGGAAGGCTCCAGCGCCAGTTGCAGTTCCTCGTAGGCGTCGAAATCGCCTTCGCGTGCTCGCGCCAGCAGTTCGCTTTCGCGCGCCGTGCGCTCGGCAACCCCATCCACCATACTCATGCCCTGTGCGCCGTTCTATCTCTCAATACGGCTTCCCGCCGCTTCCAGTTCACTTTTCGCCAGGTTGGCCAAAAAAGATGCACGAGACACATGGTCTTCACTATAATCACCTCCGGATTATTCCTCAACGCGAGGCGCTATGGGCCGCTGGATGATCGTCGAAGACGAGCCGGATCTCTACGACATGCTCCTGACGATGACCGACCTGATGGGTGTGGACGGCGTGGCGTTCGCCAACGGCGAGGATGCCGTCGCCTGGATCGAGGACATCGAAGCCAACCGCCTGAGCTCCGACCTGCCTGAACTGGCGCTGCTCGACATTCGCCTGCCCGGCGCGCTTAACGGGGTGGATGTGGGCGCCCGGCTGCGCGCGAGCGAAGTTCTTGGCCGCATCACCATCGTCCTGATGACCGCCTACCGCCCCAGCCCGTCGGAAGAAAAGGCCCTGCTCAAGACGTCCGGCGCGGAAATGCTAATCGGCAAGCCGCTGCCCCGCCTGGCCGATTTTCAGGCGCAGATGAAGCAGGCCATCGCCCGCCGCAAGCGCCGCAACCGCCGCTTGCGACCGATGCCTCCCTCCGTCCTGCCGATGGACTAGGCGTGACCTTATCACCCTCAACCGATATCGCCGTCATTGGCGCGGGTGCGGCCGGGCTGATGGCGGCCATTCAGGCGGGACGCAGCGCCCCCGGCGCGCAGATCGTGGCCCTTGATGGCGCGGCCAAGCTTGGCGCGAAGATTCTGGTCGCTGGCGGCGGCCGCTGCAATGTCACGCACGAAGCCGTGGACGCCAGCGATTACGCGGGCAGCACGCCGGGCGCGATTGGCAAGGTTCTGCGCTGTTTCAGCGTGGATGACACGATCCGCTTCTTCTCCGAACTCGGCGTGCCGCTCAAACGCGAGGACACCGGCAAGCTGTTTCCGGTCAGCAACCGCGCACGAACCGTACTCGATGCGCTGCTGGCGGCGGCCCGCGATACAGGCGTCGAACGGCTGTACCCGCGCCGAATCGCCTATCTCGAACGTGACGAAGGCCGCTTCCGACTGGGCGGGCCGTGGGGAGAAATGACCGCCCGCCAGGTCATTCTGGCGACCGGCGGCAAGAGCCTGCCCAAGTCGGGTTCGGATGGCGGCGGCTACGCGCTGGCGCAGGCAATGGGACACTCGCTCACGCCGCGCATCTTTCCGGCGCTGGTGCCGCTGCTGCTCCCAGCCGGGCACTTCCTGCGCGAATTGAGCGGCGTCAGTTTCGACTGCGCGCTGACGGTGACCAGCGGCACGGGCAAACGCCTGCACGCTGTCAGCGGGGCGGCGCTGTGTACCCACTTCGGCCTGTCTGGCCCGGCTGTGCTCGATATCAGCCGCTATTGGCTGGATGCCCGCGCCAGTGACTCGAACGCTGCGCTGCTGCTGAATGTGCTGCCCGCTGATGCGCCGGATCGGCTTGATGAACTACTGCGCGGGTTGGGCCGAAGCACCCCGCTGTACGCCCTCACCCGCCGCCTGCCGGATCGGCTGGCGCGTGCGCTCGTCATCGCGGCGGGGCTTGACCCGTCACTGCCCGCCAGCCAGCTTACCCGCGAGGCGAGGCGGGCGCTGATAATCACGCTCACGGCGCTGCGCCTGCCCATCGCTGGTGACCGGGGCTTCACCTATGCCGAAGTGACGGCCGGCGGCGTTCCACTCAGCGAACTGCGGCTCGACACGATGGAATCGCGGCTGTGCGCCGGGTTGTACCTGTGCGGCGAAATCTGCGACGTGGACGGGCGAATCGGCGGCTTTAACTTCCAGTGGGCGTGGGCCAGCGGCTTTACTGCCGGAACGGCCGCAGGGCGCGCCGTTAACGCAGGCGCGGGTCGTTGACATCGCGGATGCCGTCGCCGATGAAATTGAAGGCGATCACCATCAGCGCAATTGCCATGCCGGCGAAGAGCCACGTCCACCATTGGTCAAAATAATCCACACCCACCGACACCATGCGCCCCCATTCCGGCGAGGTGGGGTCGGGGCCAAGGCCGAGGAACGACAGGCCGGCGAAAGTGAGGATGGCCGCGCCGACATCCACTGCCAGCATGACGAAAATCGGTGACAGCGTATTGGGCAGCACAGTGCGCACAAGGATGCGGATACGGGACGCGCCCACGCAGTGAGCCGCCTCAACGAACTCCTGATTCTTGACCTTCAGCACCTGCCCGCGCACAAGACGGGCGTAGGCCGGCCACCACACTACGACCAGCGCGATGATGGCATTCTTGATATCCGGCCCCAGCGCCGCCGTCACGGCCATCGCCAGGATAATGGTTGGGAAGGCCATGAAAAGCTCAGACAGCCGCATCAGGCCTTCGTCGGCCAGGCCGCCCAGATAGCCCGCCACCGAACCGACTGCCACACCCAGGACGCCGCCAAATATGACGACCAGCAAGCCGGCCGGGATGGTGATGCGGCCGCCGTAAAGAACCCGCGAATACAGGTCACGCCCCAGCTCGTCGGTGCCGAAAATATGTTCCTGGCTGGGCGGCTGCAGGCGGTCGTTCACGTTCTGCGCCAGCGGGTTATACGGCGCGATGACCGGTGCCAGCGCCGCCAGAACAATCCAGACAGTCACCAGCACAAGGCCGCCGGTCATCAGCGGATTGCGCCGCAGAATGCGCCGGGTGGCCTGCCAGCGGCTTCGCGCCCGGCTAGGACTGCCGGATTCGCGGATCGAGGAAATAGTAGAGGATGTCGACGACAAGGTTCACCATCACAAAGATGAACGCGAACAGCAAACTGACGCCCATGATCGCCGGAAAGTCCTGCGATGTGGAGGCGCGATACATATAGCGGCCGATACCCGGCCAGGCGAAGATCGACTCGGTGAGGACCGCGCCGGACAGCAGTGAGCCGTACGACAAGCCGATCACGGTCACGATCGGGATCGTGGCATTGCGGAAGGCATGGCGAATGACGACTGTGCGTTCGGCCAGCCCCTTGGCGCGCGCTGTGCGCAGGTAGTCCATGCCCAGCACCTCCAGCATGGACGAGCGCGTGACACGGCTGATGATACCGGCGATGAACAGCCCCAGCACGAGGCTGGGCAGCACGAGATGCGACAGGGCATTGGTGAACACGTTCCACTGGCCGGCCAGCAGCGCATCAATCGTGTACATGCCGGTCACGGTGGGCGGCGGCGTCATCGTGAAATCGAGCCGCCCCGGCCCGGCCGTCAGCCCCAGTTTGACGTGCAGCACGTACAGGCCGATCAGCGCGAGTACGAAAACCGGCACGCTGACGCCGATCAGGCTGATCGTGCGCGCCGTCGCATCCATCCACGTATTGCGCCAGATAGCCGAGATCATGCCGGTGGTGATGCCGAGCGTGACCCCAACGAGGATGCCGTAGGTCGCCAGTTCAATCGTCGCTGGCATGAAGCGGGCGATATCGTCTGAAATCAACTGGCGCGACTTGATCGAGCGCCCCAGATTGCCCTGCAGCAGATTGGCGATGTAGGTCACGTATTGTTCGGGCAGCGTCTTGTCCAGCCCCCACTCGCGCCGGAAGGCAGCCACGATTTCAGGGTCAGACATCGCTCGCTGGCTCAGGTTCGCGTTGATCGGATCGGCCGGCACGGCGTTAGCGATCAGAAACGCCATCAACGTGATACCCAGCAGAACCGGGATGACGAAGACAACGCGGCGCAGTATGTAAAGATGAAGCGGCATGGTCAATCCTGATCAGTCGCCTGGAAAACACACGCGGGGGCCGTTCTTCTGCCCCCGCGTGTGGCTTGCACCTGCTTCGACTTACTCCGCGCTGCTCAGGATCGACAGGTCTACCGTCCATTGCGGATGCCAGAAGTAGTTCTCGATATCCGAGGCATACGCAACCTGCACACCCGGCTGCAGGAACGGCGCGAACGGCCCGTTCTGCTGCATGTAGTCCTGAATTGCTTCGAACACGGCAGTACGTGCCGCGGGATCGGATTCGACCAGCGCCTGATCGCGCAGGGAGAGGATCGTTTCGTCGGCGCGCTCATCGGTCCACTGCGCGCGCGTGCCGCCCACCTTCATGCCGGGCAGGAACTCGACGTAGTTCAAGGGGTCAATGAAGTCCGGGCCCCAGAACCAGTAGCTGAACTGGTCGAGACCATTGCGGTAGCTTTCGAGTGCCACCTGGATCTCGCCCGGGTTCAGATTGACCGTGATGCCGATTTCAGCGAGGTCGGCCGCCACCTTCTGCGCGTTCGTCTCCATATTGACGCCCTGGAAGGTGAAGACGGGGTAATTGAGGGTGACTTCAAACCCGTCGGCATAACCGGCTTCGGCCAGCAGCGCACGCGCCGCATCGAGGTCGCGGGTCAGCGCGCGATCAGGACCGTAGGCGGTGAGGAAGCCTGCCGGGATGATCGAGGCCGGGTTCACGCCACCGAACAGCGAGACGTAGCCGGGGTAATCGAGCGCCAGCCGCACTGCCTGCTGCACGTTCGGGTCGCTCATCGGGCCGCCCACATCCGGGTTGGCGTTCATGAGCAGGAAGTGGATGATGTTGCCGCTGCCCTGGTAGACGGTGATGCCATCGGCGGACTGCAGCGAAGGCACCTGGTCGGCGGTCACATCGAGCGCCATGTCAATCTCGCCGCTCTCCAGAGCCGCCTTCTGGGTGGCCGCTTCGGGCATATTGACGATGATGATCCGGTCGTAGTAACCGGGCTCGGCTCCATAGTAGTTCGGGTTGCGAACCAGCACGGTTTGCACCTGCGGTTCCCAGCTATCGAGCATGTAGCGCCCGCTGCCTGCCGAATGGCCATTCAGCCAGGCTTCGCCTGCGTCGGTCGTGGCGGCATCGGCCGCATCGGTACCGCCGTTGGCCTGCACGAGCGCCGCTTCCGTCACCTGGAAGCCGGGGCCGGCCAGCTTGGCCAGCAGCGAAGGATCGGGCTGCGTGAGGGTGATAACCACCTGCCCGTCCACGGCCGCCACGCTGGCCACCGTCGAGGCAAGCGACGATGGCTGGCCCTGCACGTTGATCATACGGTTGAACGAGAAGGCCACATCCTCGGCCGTCACCGGCGCGCCCGACGCGAAGACCGCCGCCGGATTGAGGTTGAACGTATAGGTCAGGCCATCATCCGAAATCGCCCAGTCGGATGCCAGGCCGGGCAGAATCTCCGCGGCTGAGTCCTCCGGGAACGTCACCAGCGCCTCGTAGATCGTCTGGTGAATGAGACTGGTCGTCTGGTTGTAGCCACGCGCCGGGTCGAGCGAATCCGTCGCCTCGGCATGGCCCACCACCAGCACCTTTTCGTCCTGAGCCTGCGCTGCGCCAACTACCAGCAGCGCGAGGACCAGCAGCAGTATCGCAAGACGCGAAACCTTCATGCTATTGCCTCCTCCTGACACATCCCAACGGTTCTTGTTCAAACACCGCAAGCGGGGGAACATAGCGCGTAAGAGCGTTATTTGCAACGATCTCAATTGAGTCCATGCCGTTTGGCCCCGGCCCAAGTCTGTGCTATGTTACGGCTCTCCCATTGGTTTTGACACTAACTGAGGATGCGCAGATGGCGACCTACAGCGAACGGATGGCGCGGTTTCAGGCACTGCTGCGCGGCAAGGCCGACCTCGCCTTCATCCCGATCACGACCGACCTCGAATATCTGACGGGCGTTCAGCGCGACATTCCGAACTACGGCGTGACGCTGCACCCCGGCGCATGGCTGGAAGGCGCGTGGGTTACAAGCTCATCGGAACCCATCATCGCCCTGCCGCGCATGACCGCCGAGTTCGGTGGCCTGGGCAAGATCGCCGGCGATGTGCGCGTGCTCGGTGACTGGGACGACCCGGCCGCGCTGGTGGCGGATATCCTTAGGGGCTTCGGCCTGCCCGCGCAACCCCGCGTTGCCATCAGCGACCACGCGCATGCCGAGTCGGTCATTCAGCTTCAGCGCCTGCTGCCCGGCGCGGTGTTCATCTCAGCCACCGACATCCTGCGCGAACTGCGGACGATCAAGGACGCGGACGAAATCGAGTCCATGCGGCACGCTGGCGCGGTCACCGAAGCCGCCTTCGCCGACGTGATTAAGCAACTCAAGCTGGGGATGACCGAACTGGACATCTTCACCGAGGTGGACTACCAGATGCGGCGGCACGGCTCGCTCGGCCCCACCTTCACCACGTCGCTCTACAACAGCGGGCCGAACCTGCCCCTGCTGCACGGCCAGCGCCTGGCGACCTGGAAGCGCGAACTGTGGCCGCCTGTTTCGATCCTGTTCGACTTCGGCGCGGCCTTCGAGGGCATGTGTTACGACTTCGGGCGCACGGTGGCGTTCGGCGCGCCAGACGCCGAGTTCCAGCGCGTGTACGATTTGGTGATGGCGTCGCAGCAGGCGGGTATCGCGGCGCTGAAGGCCGGCAGCGCGACCTGTGAGGATGCCGATGCGGCGGCGCGCAAGGTCATCGAAGACGCGGGCTATGGCGACAAGTTCCGCCACCGCCTCGGCCACGGCATCGGCAAGGACGTGCACGAACCGCCATTCCTCACCAAAGGCAGCAAAACCATGCTGCAGGAAGGCATGATGTTCACCATCGAGCCGAGCATCATGCAGCACGACAGCTTCTCGGCGCGCGTTGAGGATGTGGTGCTGGCCAGCCCGAACGGCGGCATCCCGCTGACGAGCGGCTTCCAGTCGCTGATTGTGATTGAGTAAAGCGAAGAGAAGTGCTGAGTGCTGAGTCAGGACATGAGAGCATTGCGAGAACCAACCAGCGTTAACCTCTCGCGCACCAACAGAACAGACTCAGCACTCAGTACTCAGCACTCAGCACTGTTCACATGATGCGCTTCAGCCTGCGCTTCAATAACGACCTCCCCGCCCGCGAATACCCGGTGCTGGCCCGCGCCGCCGAGGCCGCTGGTTTCGACCAGTTCTGGGTGAGCGACGACCTGTTCCTGCGCAGTGCGCCGGTGCTTCTGACGGCGGTTGCACTGGCGACCGAGCGCATCCGGATCGGCACCTGCATCGTCAACCCGTATACGCTGCACCCGGCCGAAATGGCGATGATGGCCGCCACGCTGGATGAAGTCTCGGGCGGGCGCTTTCTGCTTGGGCTGGCGGCGGGCGCGGCCGAGTTCCTCAAGTGGGTGGGCATTGAGCAGGACAAGCCGCGCACGACTATCACGGAAACGATCCGGGTTCTGAAGCGCCTGTTCGCGGGCGAGGCCGCGCCGCTGGATGGGGCCGTACTGCGCTGGACGGACGAGGCCTATCTGCGCTTTCCGGCCCGGCCAATTCCGATTTATCTCGGCGCGCTCTCGCCAGCCATGCTTGAGACCATCGGCGCGGAAGCCGACGGTGGCCTGCCGCTGCTGCTGCCGCCCGAACACTACGACACGGTGCTGCCGCTGATTCAGGCGGGTGCGGAAAAAGCCACGCGTTCGCTGGCTGACCTTGATGTGGCCGCCTGCGTGTGGGTGTCCATCAGCAGCGACCGCACGGCCGCCGAGGACGCGCTGCGCGAGAAAATCGCCTACTACGGCCACGCTATGAGTCCGTTGATCTGGGAACGCATGGGCGTCACCCGCGCCGACTTCGACCCCATCGAACGGGCGATCATGGCCGAGCGCAATGCGGAAAAGGCGAAGCGGCTGGTCACGCCAGAAATGCTATCTATCGGGCTGGCGGGCACGGCGGCGGATATACTCCCCAGGCTGGAACAATTAGCCGAACGCGGCGCGACACATCTCAGCTTCGGCCCGCCGCTTGGCCCCGACCCACTGGACGCCATCGAGGTACTCGGCCGTGACGTGCTGCCGCATTTCCGGAGGCGCTGATGGAGTTCGAACTGTATGACCTGCGCGTGACCGTGGTCGAGATCCGGGGGCGCCCGGTTTGCGGCCTGAGCCTTGGCGACTGGTTCGAAGTGACCGAAAGCAACCGCCTGCGTCTGCCGCCCAATCAGCATTTCTGCATTTACGCGCTGGGCGCAGTTCTGCCGCTACTGGCCGCCAAACAGCGCGAACTTCACCGGAATGACTGGATGGAACGCGACACGCTGGTTTGCTGCCCCGACCCTGACGAGGGCCTCATCATGCAGATCGAGCGCATCGCCCGCCGCACGATGGACAGCGACGACCTGACATGAGGCGCGAAGTCAGCATCGCCTTCCAAACCGACAAGACGCCCGCGCAGTACGCTGCGCTAGCTCAGTTGGTGGATCAGTACGCTTTCGACGCCGTCTCGGTTTACTGCGACGCGCCATATCACCCCGCCTACAGCGCCCTGCTGCTGATGGCCGCGCACCTGCATAAGGCGCGCATCGGCCCGGCCGCCATTCCGCCCGCGCGCATCCCGCCAGTTGATATTGCCGCCAACACCGCGCTGCTTGCCCAACTGGCGCAGGGCGGCGTGTATATCGGACTGGCGCGTGGCGCGTGGCTGGATGAAGCTGGCATCGCCGAGCCTGCCCGCCCGATTCAGGCCATCCGCGAGGCGGCGGCGGTCGTGCGCTGTTTACTGTCGGGCGCCGTTGGCGGCGTCGCAGGCGAGTTCTACCGCATTGCCCCGCATATCCGCGCCCCGTATCCCCTGCCACCGCCCGATCAGAAGATTCCGCTGCTAATCGGCACCTGGGGCCGCAAGCTGGCCGCGCTGGCAGGCGAGATCGCCGATGAGGTGAAAGTAGGCGGCTCGGGCAATCCCGATCTCGTGCCGGTCATGGCCTCATGGATCGCCGGCGGCGAGCATACGGCGAACCGTCCAGCGGGCAGCGTGGGCGTCGTGCTGGGCGCGGTGACGGTGGTGGACGAAGACCGCGAGCAAGCACGGGCAGCCGCCCGCCGCGCTGTCGCGCTCTACCTGCCGGTCGTCGCGCCGCTCGACCCAACACTGACGGTCGAGCCTGAACTCATCCACCGCATCCGCGAGGCGGTACGCGCCAACCGCCCGGAAGAGGCCGCCCCGCTGATATCGGACGAACTGCTCGACCGCTTCGCCCTCGCTGGCCGCCCCTCGGACATCGTCGCCCACGCCGAAGCGATCTACGCGGCCGGCGCGCGCCGCATCGAATTCGGCACACCGCACGGCAGCGGGCCGAACCCCGCACACGCTATTCGCCTGCTCGGCGAAAAAGTGCTGCCTGCCCTCGCCCGCTGGCGTAGCTGAGGAAACCCGATGTCTCACCTGTTCACCTCTTTCACCCTGCGCGGCGTGACGCTGCGCAACCGCATCGGCATGTCGCCGATGTGCCAGTACTCGTGCGAAGCGCGCGATGGCCGGGCCACGGACTGGCATCTGCACCATTACGCAGCGCGGGCGATTGGCGGCGCGGGGCTCATAACCGTCGAGGCCACCGCAGTCGAGGCGCGCGGCCGCATCTCGCCGCAGGATACCGGCCTGTGGGACGATTCGCAGATTGAACCGCTGGCCGAACTCGCTGCGACCATCCGACGTTACGGTGCCGTGCCCGGTATCCAGATAGCCCACGCCGGACGGAAGGCGGCCACTTTCCGGCCGTGGGAGGGCGGCGGCCCGCTGCGCGAAGCCGATGGCGCCTGGCCGGTCATTGGGCCGGGCGCCCTGCCCTTCTCCGAAGCCCATCAAACCCCGTCCGCACTGACTGTTGAGGAGATCGCGGGCATCGTCGAGGCCTTCGCGCAGGCAGCCCGCCGCGCCAATGAGGCTGGCTTTGACTGGCTGGAACTGCACGGCGCGCACGGTTATCTGCTGCACAGCTTCCTGTCGCCACTCGCCAACCAACGCCATGACGACTACGGCGGCGACTTCGCGGGCCGAACGCGCCTGATGCGCGAGGTGGTTGCTGCCGCGCGCGCCGTGTGGCCCGACCGCAAACCGCTGGCCGTGCGCCTCTCGTGCACCGATTGGCTGGACGGCGGCTGGGCCATCGGCGACAGCGTGGCGCTGGCGCGGCAGTTGGCCCGGCTTGGCGTGGACCTGATTGATTGCAGCAGCGGGGGCATCCGGCCCGGCGTCGCGATACCTCTGGAACCTGGCTATCAGGTCCCGTTCGCCGAAGCGATTCGCCACCAATCCGGCCTGCCGGTGGCGGCCGTCGGGCTGATTTTGAGCGCCGAGCAGGCGGAAGGTATCCTGAGCGAGGGCAAGGCCGACCTGGTTTATCTTGGCCGCCAGCTTCTGCGTGAGCCAAACTGGCCGCTGCACGCCGCTGCCGACCTGGAGGGCCGCGCCGGGGAACTTATGCCGCCGCAATATCGCTGGACGCTGGAGCGATAGTTGAAAGTCAAACGGCACGGCCCGTTGCGCAGAGTCGTGGCACAATCTACGGTCTGCTCCATAAACAGCTTTTCAACTTTCAACTTTCCTTGGGGGTTCCTATGTTCGCCGTGCTCGTTCAGATACACGTCAAATCCGAGTTCGTGGATGCGTTTATCGAGGCGACGCTCGACAACTGCCGAAACAGCGTGCATGAGCCTGGCATCGCGACATTCGACCTGCTGCGCGCGCAGGATGACCCGGCCTGCTTCAGCCTGTACGAAATCTACCACATGCCCGAGGCGCAGCTTGCCCACCGCGAAACGGCGCACTATCTGCGCTGGCGCGAGGCCGTCGAGCCGATGATGGCCGAACCGCGCACCTTCAGCAAACTCGACGTGCTGTTTCACGAGGAAGGCTGAGCCATGCGCTTCGATTTCGTCACCTCAGGCCGCATCACGTTCGGTGACGGTGCGATCAGCGAGATCGGTAAGGTCGCTGCGGGTTTCGGCACCCGGGCGCTGGTCGTTTCCAGTGGCAGTGGGGCGCGCGCCCAACCGCTGATCGAGGCGCTCGATGCGGCCGGGTTGGCCGCCGAGATGTTCAGTGTGGCCGGCGAACCTACCGTCGAGGACGCCGCCGCTGGCGTGGCTGCCGCCCGCGACCACGCCGCGCAGGTCATCATCGGCTTCGGCGGCGGCAGCGCGCTGGATGCCGCCAAGGCCGTCGCCGCGCTCACCGCCAACGATGGTGACCTACTCGACTATCTCGAAGTCATTGGCCAGGGGAAACCGCTGCGCCGCGTGCCAGTTCCGGTCATTGCCATCCCCACCACCGCCGGGACTGGCTCGGAAGTAACCGCTAACGCCGTGCTGGCGTCGAAGGAACATGGCGTGAAAGTCAGCCTGCGTTCGCCGCTGATGCTGCCGCGCATCGCCCTGATTGACCCGGAACTGAGTTGGTCACAGCCCGCGGCGGTGACGGCCAGCACGGGCATGGACGCACTGACGCAGTGTATCGAGCCGTTCGTGAGCAACCGCGCCAATCCGGTCACCGACGCGGTGTGCCGCGAGGGCATCATGCGCGGCGGACGTTCGCTGCGCCTGGCCTTTGATGAGCCGAATGATGCCGATGCCCGCCGCGATATGGCGCTGACGGCGCTGTTCGGCGGCATGGCCCTCGCCAATGCGAAACTCGGCGCGGTGCATGGTTTCGCCGCGCCGGTTGGCGGCATGTTCAGTGCGCCGCACGGGGCGATCTGCGCCGTTCTGCTGCCGCCGGTGATGGAAGCCAACATCCGCGCCCTGCGTGAACGCGCCCCGGAACACGACGCCCTGGCTCGTTATGCCGAAATCGCGCGGTTGCTCACTGGCATTCCCGATGCAGCGCCAGAAGATGGCGCGGCCTGGGTGCGCCAGTTGGTGGCTGACCTCGGCATTCCTGCGCTTTCGACCTACGGCATCACAGACGAAGCCGTGCCGGAAATCGTGGAAAAGGCGGCCAACGCCAGTTCGATGCAGGGCAATCCGATTACGCTGACCAACGAGGAACTGAGCGCGATTCTGACTTCGGCGCTGTAGCGGTTTTCACAGTCGGGCCGTTCACGCGCATCAATCAGTACGGGCCGACAACGTGAACCGGGCCTGCGCGAATCCTTCAGCGGGAGGTGGAGCACATGAGCGAGTTTGAGATGACGCGAACGATCCGCTACACCAGTGAGCCAGGCAAAGTTGACAGTATGCGCTGCGAGGTCTGCGGCGCGGTGTGCCAGGTCAGGCGTGACGTCGAAACCTACTCCGGCATGATCGCGGCGATGGCGAAGAAGACGAGTCGTCTGGACGTTTTTACCTGCCCCCATCAGGAAACCGACTGGCACAATCTGGCCGTGCGGCTGGTGGATGCCATTGACGAAACGCCGAGCCGCCGTTTGGCAGCACTCATGCACCTCGACCTCGAAGACGTGCTGATCGGGAGCGGCGTCGAAGGCGTGAGCGTGCAGGAACGGCGGGACGAGTAGGCCGAAGTAGTCGCTGTCTGCAACGTCTCCCTTGACCCCTCTTGAAAGGAACCTCACCCCCCGGCCCCCTCAGCCGAACACAGGAGAGAGGGAGAAAAACTGAGTGCGGCGCGGGAAGGAACGTGGAACGGCGGTGCGCTCGTGAGCGCAACGTCGTCTCGTTTATCTGACGAAGCCGCCGCTACAGCAGCGCCACGATCCGCTGGCCGTCGCGGCCGAAGAAGCCTTCCTCATCCACTTGCAGCACGCCTGCCCGTGTCTCGAATAGCCAGTCCACAATCAAGTTCAGGCGCGGCCAGTCGTCGTGACCCGGCTCGTAGACGCGCAGCACCACCGCGCCGGTCGCCCAACGCACCGCATCCATCGCTTCGGCGGCTTTGGGATCATCCTGTTTCGCCAGTTCGTCCAGCAGGTCGAGCCGGTCTTCCTCGAAGATTTCATCGCCCGGCGCGTTGACCTCGATTTCGGCATACAGCGTGCCATCAAAGTACAGGTCACCGCGCGCCGGTTCAGCAGCGTCACGCGCAATCAGCCCCGTCGCATCGGCCGCGGTCACCACCGCCGCCAGGTCGTCCAGCGCGGGTGGCGGCCCGTCGGTCAGGAAGAAGCGCATGAAGTAGCTCACGATGCCGTCACCCGCAGCGCCAGCCGGTAGGTGACTTCCTCGCCAGGCCCCAGTTCGGTGAGCGCGCCCTGTTCTCGCGCCAGGGCGCGGCCGACCGGATAGCAGTTCCCTGGCTCGATGCCCAGCACATAATCGCCGAAACCCATCTGCTTCCACTCGGTCAAGCCGGTCAGCGTCGTCGAGTCGTAACACACCGCCACGCTCACGCCGAGCGCCGGGTTGCTGATCGCCGCTTCCACTTCGCCTGCGCCCGGCGGAACGTGATGCCAATAGACCTGTTCAGCGAAACCCGGCTGCGGCGGGGTGAAAATGTTCCATTGGCCGAGGCCCGGTTCGGCCACTGCGTCACGCGGCACGACTTCGGCCGCCGGACTGGTCATTATTGAGTCGGGGGAGAGCAGCGGAAAGCCGAAGTTGAGATGATACAGCACCATCAACGGCGCGGGCTGGCCGCCGAAATTACGCACCGTGTCGGTGATGCGGATTTCCGCGCCGCCGCCGTCAAATTCGAGCGTACGCTGCAGGCGCAGTTTCGGCCCGAACAGCGAAATCTCGTCCACCGTGCCATGCAGGCGCAGGGTCATGCCAGCGTCGGTCACGTCGCGCTCGATGCGCACGTCATAGGCCGGGATCGTGCCTATGCGCCCGTGCAGGCCGAGTGGCTCACCGTTGACCGGGTCTAGTGGGTACTCATCCGAGTATCCGGCGGTGGTCAGGCCGCAGAGCGCCAGCAGGCCGCCGTGAAACGTTCGCAGCCAGCCCTTCCCGGCCGGTTCGTGGCGGGCGGGGTTGGCCGCGCCGGTGCCGCTTTGCCAGGCCAGTGGAATACCCTTGTAGTCGGCCGGGCCGATGTCGAGACCCCGATCCAGCAGCACCATGAACGCCAGCCCGCCGCCGGTGCGGCACAGCGCCGCCCGCACGCCGCGCTCTGGCCCGTCATCGAGCGTCACCAGCCGGATATCGGCCACCTGCCGCCAGTCGGAGGTGTAGCCTTCCAGCTCGCGGCGCGTCAAATCCCGTCCCCACCACTCCATCGCGAATCCCTTTGTTTGGTGAACGGCCCTGTGTTCGTTCAACCGTAGCGCAGCGCCGCCGCCCCCGCAACGATCCGCCGTAGTGCAAGCGCCGGGCGCTCTCACGGCGCGCAAAGCGAAACTCGTGCTACAGTGTTTGCAGTATTCGAGAGTACCCGATGACCTCCCGTTCAACCCCTGCCCGCCCCGCTGCGATACCGCCCCCAAAGGCACCATCCGCACGTGCGCCCTGGCCGCGCCAGCGTTCGCTGTGGCCGTGGCTGCTGGCGGGCGGCGCGGTGCTGGCTGCCGCGGCTTTCGCAGCCGCCGGGCTGATGGTCATCATCCTCCTGGCCGTCAATGCGCGTATTCCCGATGGCACGCAGGTGCTGGGCGTGGATGTGGGCGGCAAAACGCGGGCGCAGGCGGAAGAGATGCTGGCCGCCGCCGGCCCGGTCGTGGCGTTGACCGATGGCGAGCGCAGTTTCCCCCAGCCGCTGGCCTCGCTTGGTATCAGGCTGGATGCCGAACGCACGGCCAAAGCGGACGATCTCGCCCCGGCTTTCAGCATTGACTTCGGCGCGGCGCAGAACGCACTGGTTACACTGAGTGAAACTGTGAACGTGCCCGCCACTGCCGACGCGGCCGGCCGCGCGCTGGACATTCCGGTTGTGCTGGCGCGCCTGCAGGAGAATGCATCGGGCGAACTGGCTGACCTGGCGCTCGACCTGCCAATGATCGAAACGGAGCGGTTAAGCCCGGCCGAGGCGGTGCTGGCCAGCTACGACGGGCCAATCAGCACGCATGTCGTCGAATCCGGCGAGGAACTCGGCCTGATCGCCAAGCGCTACAACGTCAGCGTCGAAGACCTGGTGGCGCTCAACGAGATCACCGACGCCAACCTGATCTATCCCGGCCAATCACTGAGCATTCCCGCGCCCGGCGAATACGAACCAACCGCGGCCGAAGCCCCGCCTGCGCCGCTGGCAACCGGCCGTTCGCTGCTCGTCTCGATCAGCAACCAGCGCCTGTACGCCTACGAGAACGGCGTCCTCGTCCACTCGCATCTGGTGTCTACCGGCCTGCCGGCGACGCCAACCCTGCTGGGCGATTACAATGTGTACGTCAAGCATCAGGCGACCGATATGAGCGGCCCCGGCTACTATCTGCCCGGCGTGCCGTGGACGATGTACTACTATCAGGGCTACGCCATTCACGGCACCTACTGGCACGCCAACTTCGGCCGCCCGATGAGCCACGGCTGCGTCAATCTGCCGCCCGACGAGGCGCGCTGGTTCTACGACTTCGCCAGCGTCGGCACGCTGGTGAGGGTGATTGCCTGACGCGGACGAGTTTGGAGGCGTGACATGTTCGACACATTGCTCGATCTCATCGGCCCCGGAGCGGATGTCCTTCACTTCAAGCCCGGCAGACTCACCCCGATCCTGCTGCTCGGTGTCGCAGTGCTGATAGTCATCATCCTGCTCGTACTGGCTGGGCAGTGAGTATCGCTATCCGCTTTCAACTGAACTTAGCCATCCATTGATCGGCCTGTCGCAAGTCGTGGCATAATTCCGTGCGTGGAACCATGCGGCCCGGAGAGCGGATCATGAAGCGATCTGACATCAACGCCATCATCCGCGACGCCTGGGTTTTCCTCGACGAGTACCGTTTTCCGCTGCCGCCGTTCGCCAACTGGCCGGCAGAAGACTGGCGCAGCAAAGGCCCGGAATGCCGTGAGATCGTGGATCGTGGGCTGGGATGGGACATCACCGACTGGGGCAGGGGCGATTTCGCCCACCACGGGCTGGTGCTGTTCACGCTGCGCAATGGCACGATGGACAATCTGCGCGCTGGCAAGGGCAAGGTCTATTCCGAGAAAGTGCTGATCGTTCAGCCCGGCCAGCGCACGCCGCTGCATTTTCACTGGTCGAAGGTGGAAGATTTCGTCAATCGGGGCGGCGGCCAACTGGTAATGACGCTCTACAACTCCACGCCAGATGGCGGGCTGGCTGACAGCGAGGTGACGGTTTCGATTGACGGTATCGAGCGCCATTTCGCGCCCGGCGAACCGGTCACGCTCGAACCCGGCGAGTCGATCTCGCTGCACACCGGCCTGTATCACGGCTTCACGGCCGCGCGCGCTACGACATTGATCATCGAGGTCGCTACCGTCAACGATGATCACGGTGACAATCGCTTTCTCGAACCCGTTGGCCGCTTTCCGGCGATTGACGAGGACGCACCACCCACACACCTGCTCGTTGGCGATTACGCCGCCTACTACCGCGCCTGAATACAAACCCGAAGGTCCGAGAATGTCCGCAGCAAGCTCACCCCTTCAGCCCCACGCCTTCATCCCCGATGTCTGGATCGCCGAGGTCACGGCCTTTGGTGATGCGCGCGGGGCGTTCATGGAGACTTTCCGCCGCGAGTGGTTTCCGTGGGTAAGTTGGGACCGGCTGCAGGGTAACTGCTCGCTCAGTTCGGCGGGCGTCCTGCGCGGGCTGCATTACCACCATCGCCAGATTGACTACTGGTTCGTCACGCGCGGGGTGATTCGCGTCGGGCTGGTGGATTTGCGGCCGGCCAGCCCCGCCTATCTGCGCGGCACGACGCTGGAGATCGGCGACAGCAACCGCGCCGGCCTGTTCGTACCATCCGGAGTAGCGCACGGCTTCTATGCGCTTACCGACGCTACACTCACCTATCTGGTCAACAATTACTACGATGGGACGGATGAGCTGGGTGTGGCGTGGGATGACCCGGCGCTGGGCGTGGACTGGAACGCCGATGCGCCGATGCTCTCGGCCCGTGATCTGCAAAATCCCCGGCTGGCCGATATTCCGGCCGGGCGCCTGCCGCGCTAGTTAGCCGCCGCTGCCGCTCTCACGCTCGCGGTTGATGGCCTCGAAGGCCGCGTTGATCTGGGCCATGCGCAGGTTATATTTGTCACGCTCGTTCGGGTGCAGATCGGGGTGATTCTCGCGTGCCTTGCGCCGGTAGGCCCGTTTGATTTCCTCGTTGCTGGCCTCGTGGGTGATTCCGAGCACCTGATAGTGGCGATGATGCACAGGCCGGGGTGACGGACGGCGCGTTTCGCTGCGCTTGCGGCGGCGGAACTGCGGTTCCTCGCCCTCTCCCCAGCCATCACCAAAGTCTTGCTCAAACGCTTCCGCGTGCTCCCGCTGCTCAGCTTGCGGCGGCCGCTGCGGCCCACCGGTCCAGCGCCGCCAGGTGTAGCGGGTTTGCCGCCCGGCGTTCGGGTCACGCTGCTTCCAGAATGCCGCCTCGCCGAACTCGGCCGCCGCGAAATAGCCCGGCAGGTACTTCGAAGCGCTCTCGACCATCAGCGGCCGTGCATCGCCCCACTCCACCGGTGGGCCGTAAATGACGCGCCGCCGGTCATCGCCCCAGCGCCATTCGAGATGCACCGGCCGGATCGTCACCTCGCGGCCCCGGCACCAGTAGCCATAGACGCGCCCGTTCAGGACGCCGTGCAAGGCCGACATCCAGTGCGGCACTTCCACCAGTTCGCCGTCTTCCGGCAGCATCCGGCCGTCCAGTATGTACAGACTGTAGATGGCGTGGCGGGTGTTGGCGGCCAGTTGATCGGCCAGGTCGGGAGAGCGCAGGCCGTAGTTGACGACATAAATGGCGACAAGCTGGCCACCAGGCAGCGTGATCAGCATGTCAGCGCCGCTATGCGGGATAGCGCTGACCGGATGGCCCAGCCGTTCGGCCTGGCGAGTGAGATGGTGAAGGACAAACTGCTTCATGCGCTGTTGACTGAGACCCGCAACGCCGCTGAATGACAGGCGAAAGGAACCAGTCTAAACGTTTCGCGGGAACCAGACAAGCACTTTTTCGGTCGTTTCCCCAGCGCGCGGCATCCTAGGCCTTGCCCTGTTCGAGCAGGCGCAGTGCAGTCTCGGCCAGCAGCGCCGCGCCGGACGGGAAGACCGACTCGTCGAGGTCGAACAGCGGGTTGTGGTGCGGCCGCGACACTTCATCCCGTTTCGCGCCGAGCAGGAACATCGCGCCCGGCGCGCGGCGCGTCATCCAGCTAAAGTCCTCGCCGCCCATGCTGGCTGGCTGGCGGACGATTGACCCGGCTGGCAGCATGTCGGCCGCCGCGCTGCGCATGACCTGCGTCACGCCGCTGTCGTTGAAGGTGGACGGGCAACCCTTGTGTACGCGCAACTCGTAATCCCCGCCCAATGCGCGTGTCACGCTCAACGCCCGATCCAGTTCGACGATCAGCTTTTCGCGCGTTTCATCATCGTAGCTGCGCAGCGTGCCGGTCAGGCGCGCCTCGTCAGGGATCACGTTTTCGCCCAGCCCGGCGTGAACCGTGCCAATCGTGACGACAGCCGGGCGGATCGGGTCAATGCGGCGCGAACGAATCCCCTGGATGGCGTTGATCACCTGCCCAAGCAGGTAGATCGGGTCCACGCCGAGGTCGGGGTGCGCCCCATGCGCACCGGCGCCGCGAATCACCGCGTAGAAGTTGTCCGTATTGGCGGTGATATAGCCATCCTCGATGACGAGTTCCCCGGCTGTCAGTTCGCTGGACACATGCAGCGCGATGACGTGATCCACGCCGTCGAGCGCCCCGTCGTCAATCATGCGTTCAGCCCCGCTCTTCTCGCCGTCGTCGGTTTCCTCGCACGGCTGAAACAACAGGCGGATTTCCCCCGGCGGTCTATCCGGCATAGCGGCCAGAATATGCGCCGCGCCGAGCAGCATGGCGGTGTGCGAATCGTGGCCACAGGCGTGCATCACATTCGGCGTCTGTGAGGCATACGGCACGTCGTTCTTCTCCTGAATGGGCAGGGCGTCCATATCGGCGCGGATAGCGACGACCGGGCCGCCCTCGCCGATGACGGCCACGACGCCCGTTTTGCCGATGCCGGTGGCCGTTTCCAGCCCCAACGCGCGCAGTTCTTCGGCCACTTTACCGGACGTGCGAATCTCCTGGAATCCCAATTCGGGGTGCATATGGAAGTCACGCCGCCAGGCGGTAATCTGGCCGGAGAGGGCGTTGGCTTCCTGCAGGATACGGCGGCCGCGAACGGCAGCAGGTGATGAAGTCATACCGAATGGCCCTGTTGCATCAGAACAATCAGACTGTCACACTAGGCAACCGCACGAGTATAACCTGAGTACCACTCGCATTCGAAGGACAGTCCTACAATGACC